>JBEKBL010000037.1:0-10880 GCA_050015415.1 Solirubrobacteraceae bacterium | reverse complement strand
GACTCAGCGTCACTTGCCGATTCAGCGCCCTCGAGCCGTCCGACCTAAGAAGCGTATCCTGGCCAATCCCGCGGGGTATCCGACCAGTCGGTCGTCAGCCCGTTGCGGTTCTCGGTCATCTCGGTGAAGTGGCCGTCCTCGGGGTCGAGCAGCGTGATCGTTGTCCTAACCGGGTTCTCGGCTCCCTGCGCGCAGTTCGGGACGCAGCTCTGAATGTCGCTCCTGCCCCGGCCTACCGCGTTCGTGCGAGTCCAGGAGGACCAGAGGAGTCCGGTGACGATATTCCCGCCGTCGGCGCTGTAGTCAATCTGCGACGGCTCGATCCCGGCCCAATCACCGACGATCAGCTTTGGGGCGCGTGGTGTGGGTCGGCTGTTACCGCCCAACGTCTCGATATTCCCCGGAAGTTGCTCGACCCATCCTGCGGCGATCAGTTCTTCGCACGCGCCCTTCCCGTAAACCTGGCCGCTGTCATCAAGGACGCTGGCTGTTACGGCTCCGCTCGCGCCCGTAAGCGAGCAGACTTGGGAGTCGTCAAACGGCACGCCGTAGGGTGGTGGCTGCTCGGTCCAAAGAGTGCCCTGCTTGGCGTTCGTTCGAATCCAGCTTCGGCATGCCGGGCCTACGTTGAGGGCCTTCGAAGCGAACTGAATCAAGGCGTCCTGGCCGTGCAGATATGCGGTACACGTCGTCGGCAGGGCGGACGTGGGCATGGAGAGCTTCGAATCGTCTGACGACTTCCTCGGCGTTCCGCTACGAGTGTTCGTTGAGCTTCCGCATCCCGCGACGAGAGCCGTCAGGATCGCGATTAGTGTGGCCTTCCTCACCGCGAACACCTTAGCCCGCGTTGTCACGAATGCGACACTCAGGATTCTGCGACGCTCCTCCGGCTCGGCCAACACGGATCAGACGGCTTCCCGCGGGGTGGTCCCGCTCGGCTTCTACGTCGTCTGCCCGGCGGTGACCGCGCCGAAGGTGACGAGGCTGTCGTCGCGTCCGAATGTCGCCGTGACGATCAATGTCGGTGACAAGTCCGGGAAGCGAAGGCGCTCCTGGTACGTGGGCTCGCACGCGTGGCCATCGTTGAGGGCGTTGCTGGCGAGGACATCGCTTGCCAGTTAGTGAGCGTTGAAGGCGTCGAGTGCGGTGATCACCTGCGTGGCCGTGGTGCATTTGACCGCGTAGACGTTCTTGATGCTTGTCTTCTGGTCGGCGCAGACGAAGACAGGGTTCGTGCCTCCCGAGCCAATAGTCGCCCACTTCCGGAGGACTCGGTGAGCGGTCGTGCACGAGACGCCGACTGGCTTGATATCGGTGAACCTGTTTGACTCATGCGATGAGCTAACCCTGAAGCTCGCGCACTTCGGCTTCGCAGCGGCTGCCGACGAGGCGGGCACACCGCTCGCCAGAAGTGCTCCCACGCACAACAGGCCGCCGGCGACACGACGCATCGCGGTCACCTCCGTGTGTTGTTGCGGCCTTTGAGCATATAGCTCGCTCGGCGCGCTGAAGGCCCAATCGGGATGGGCGGTTCCTAGACTAGCCGGTGCGCAACACAGAGCCGCTCAAGGCTCGCCATTGCGTCCTCGGCGTCAGTCGGGAGTCGGGCGAGCGCATCTGCTGCGGCGCGGACATCGGCAAGCGTTGCCGACCGGGCTTCTAGTGCGAACCGACCGACCCAACGGAGCGCCGCGCGGTCGTACTGATCGGGGTACTGATCCCTGATCAGCAGGCAGACTCGGAGCGCGTCTTCGAGCGCGACGCGCGGAAGCTCCGCGGCCGCGAGGCGGACCACAGAGAGGTTCCCGTTGTCGAGCGCGCGACGAAAGCGCGCGTAAGGGCTGCCTCCGCTTGTCACGCGAACATACGTTCGCATGCCTGTCAAGCCCGGGATAGTGGTCGGCCGTATAACCCCTGTCGTCCGGAGTCTCTACGAGGAGGATCCCAATGCCCGTCCTGGTTCGACACCGTGCTCCGATGAGCCCGGCGCAGTACGACGAGTCCGCGCCGATGCTCATCCCGCTGCTAAAGACCCAGCCGGGGTTCGTGTCTCACGCCTTCTACGAAGATGCCGACGGCTTTCTCGTCGACGAGGTGTGGGAGACGCAGGAGCAGCACGACGCCTGGTTTGAGGCGAACGTGAAGCCGAACGTCCCGGTCGAGATCACGCAGGAAGTAATTGCACTTCACGGTTTCCATCAGCCGTAGGCGCTTCGAGGTAGGTGTTGGGCGCGAAGAGGAGGCCCGACGCCGACAGCGTGCTCGTGCCCACCTGGCGAGCGTAGCTGCATGGCGTGAGCGTCGCTACGGCGCGCGCTCACGGCGCGGCCTGTTTGGCGTACGCGGTTGGACGGTGGGCTTTACGGAGCTCCGTCAAAGCTGTATACGTTGCATCGAGGGGACCACGACAGCCGGTGAGAGGAGTGGGAGATGACTGCAAGCTCGGACCCAACCCAGGGACGCGAGGTCGGATCGACGCCGTCTGAGGACCCAACTGAAGGACGCGAGGTCGGATCGACGCCGTCTGAGGACCCGACCCAAGGAGCTGAGGTCGGATCGAGGCCTTCAGAGGACCCGACCCAAGGAGCTGAGGTCGGATCGACGCCTTCCGAGGACCCGACTCAAGGAGCCGAGGTCGGATCGAGGCCTTCCGAGGACCCGACCCGCGGAGTGGGCTAGCAGACGCGGTGGCGCCGCGGCGTCTCAGGCCCGGCTCGCTCACTGCGGCCGGGTGCTGAGGCCCCGCGGGCAACCCGATGTCGCGGGGTCAAGCGGTCGTGTGAGGTCGTTCCGTCTCGGTTGTGGCGGCCGCCGCTGCGCCGCCGATGTTTGCTGCCGCGACCGCTTCACGGGTTGCAGCGCGCCGCTCGGCGGCTTCCAGGTCGCGTGTGACCACCGCGACTGCCGCGCGGACCTCGCTCTCGGGCCGCGGTCCGGCCCAATCGAGGTACCAATGCCTTGTCACGCTGACCAGCCACGAATCTCCGGTCGGAACGAGGCCGAAGCGGGTGATCGTCCGCTGGAGGCCGACCTGGTCGCTGTAGAGCAGCTCGATCGTGATCGGCTGGCGCGCGTCGATCGCCTCCGCGGTCGCGGCGCGCACCGGATCGTCCGGATTGCGAAGCGCTCCCTGCCACATGCCGACGTCGCCGGCCGGGACATAGAGGTCACGCGTTTGGCGGCGAAACTCCTCAATTGCGGTGGGCGTGGGCATGGTCTGGGTTGTGCCGAGCCCGGCCCTGACCGCCCAGCCTTGGCAGACCCCGAGTCCGCTGCCGACGTTTCTCACGCTGATCCCGAGATACACGCTGCCGTCGACGTGCTCGGCGGCAGCGCGACCACCGGCCGCTCTTACCCAGTGCCCGTCGACGAACATGAGCTTCTGCACGGGATCCTCGAGGCGGGACTGGGCGAGCAGCGGCCGGCGTTGCTCCTGCAGCGCCGTCTCGGCGATGCGGGCAGAGCGGTTCGCTGAGCGGACTGCCGCAAACGTCGCGACAGCAAGCACGAGCGTGCCGGCACCCGTCACCAGCGCGGAGATCGTCGGCCAGTCGGTGGCGAGGACGGGCATCAGCCCGCAAGTTTGCCACGCAGATCATCGTGCGAGACTCGGCCACCGCCATTCGTCGCACCGCTCGCGCTGCCTACGGGCTCCCGGCCCCTCGATTCGTCAGCCGTCGAGCACGGTCCCATCGGCGATCCGTTGCGGGTCGCCGGCGACGACATCGACTTCACCGCGAACGACGACATCGCGTCCGAACGTGACGTCGCCCTGCACCCTCAGCCGCTTCGCGTCGATCAGCGACGGTGGCCCGGCGGGGAAGTGCGCCTCGAAATCGTCGAGCAGCTTGTAGTACTTCGGGTCGAGCTCAACGAGCGGTAGATCATTCGCGCGTGCTGCGATCGGTTCCACGAACTGATCGGCGCTGAGCGAGTAGACGTTCGAGCGCAGCACCAGCAGGTCATCCGTCGTCTTGACCGGGATGAAGCGGCTTCGCGGCACGCGGAGGATGCGAGCGGCGGCGAAGCTCGAGATTGCCGAGCCCATCGCGCTCTCGAGCTGGACGACCGCCGGCGAGCTGGGGTCGCGCGGATCGACCGTCTTTGGGTTGACTATCAGCGGCAACTGGAGCACCCCCTGGTGGCGTGTCATCGTCTCGTCGAGCACCTCGAGATCGACCCAGAGGTTGTTCGTGTTGTAGTAGCGCCAGCGGCGGTAGTCGCGGAACGAGTCCTGATCCGCCGGCGGTGTCTGCGCCGTCTCACGCAGGACGAGGGTCCCATCTGCGATTCGCCGGCCGATGTGACCGCCCTTGCGGTCCGCGGCCGTTCCCTCGACCACCTCCATCAGGAACGGGATCTCCTCGCGCGCGAGGTAGCCCGCGATGCGCTCGTCCGGCGTCGCACCGAGGTTGTCCGCGTTGGCAATCATCGCGTAGCGAAAGCCCTGGTCGAGCAGCGAGTGGAGGATGCCGCTGCTTGCCAGCGCGCCGTAGATGTCGCCGTGCCCGGGCGGGCACCACTCGAGCGCTGGCTCCTTTGGCCAGCTGACAGGAGTCAGGTCCGCGGCTAGGAGCTTCGGCACCATGCTCTGGAGAAAGTCCGCCGGCAGGTCCTGCGTCAGGCTGGGCTCGCGGGCCAGCGCATGGAGGGTCTCGTCTCGCGTCGCCGTGCTGTCCATCAGCAGCAGCGGCAGGGCGATCTCGAGGCGACGTCGTAGGGCCAGCGTCTGCCCGACGATGACCTCGAGGAAGGAGCGGCCATCGCGCGCCTCCACGAGTGACTTCGGGTTGCGCAGGCCCATGCTCGTGGCTAGGCCGCCGTTGAGCTTGATCAAAGCAACGGTCGCGAGCGCTCCGGGCGCAGCCGCCAGCTGCTCGAGCGACGCGACGTCGTCCACCGGCGCGAGGTCGGCGCTCGCGAGCATCGTCTCGGCGCCGCCGACGAGCAGCTCGTACGCTCGGCTGAAGCTGGCGATCGCACCCTCCGGCTGACCGGCGGCACGCATCTTCTCCTGTGCGAGTGCGAGACCGCTGGAGTTCATGCGAGCATATTCACCGATAGCGCGCTCGCGGGCTGCGAGAATGGCGTCCGTGGAACAGCGCGAGATCGGGCGGCTCGGCCGTAGCGTCAGCGTCGTGGGACTGGGAACCTGGCAGCTGGGTGCCGATTGGGGCCATGTCGATACGGTCCAGGCGCACGCCGTGCTCGCCGCTGCCGTGGATCAGGGGGTCACCTTCTTCGACACGGCCGATGTCTACGGCGACGGGCGCAGCGAGCAACTCTGCGGCGAGCTCCGCGAGCGGCACCGGCACGTTCTGGTTGCGACGAAGATGGGCCGGCGCGGTCCGCAGACCCTCGCCAACTACAGCGCGGCGAATTTCCTCGCCTGGAATGAGCGCTCGCGCGCGAACCTTGGCGCCGATCGCATCGACCTCGTGCAGCTTCATTGCCCGCCGGACGACGTCTACGCGAGCGACGAGGTGTTTGCTGCGCTCGACGAGCTCGTAGGGGCCGGGCGCATCGTGGCCTACGGTGTCTCCGTCGAGACCTGCGAGCAAGCGCTCGTCGCGATAGCCCGCGCCGGCGTCGCGACTGTCCAGATCATCCTCAACTGCTTTCGCCTGAAGCCACTCGAGCGAGTCCTGCCGGCGGCACGCGAGGCCGGGGTCGGGATCATCGCGCGCGTGCCGCTCGCCTCAGGCCTGCTTTCGGGCCGCTTCGACGAGCGCACGCGCTTCGCAGCCGACGACCACCGCACATACAACCGCCAGGGCGAGGCCTTCGACGTCGGCGAGACGTTCTCGGGCGTCCCCTACGAGACCGGCCTCGCTGCCGTCCGCGAGCTTCGCGAGCTGCTCGATCCGGGCAGCACATTGGCGCAGTTCGCACTCCGCTGGGTGATCGACCAGCCGGGCGTCAGCACCGTGATCCCCGGTGCAAGCAACCCGGAGCAGGTAACACAGAACGCATCGGTCGCAGCGCTCCCGCCGTTGCGTGAAGACCAGCTCACCGGTGTCCGGGCCGTCTACGACAGCTTGCTGCGCGAACACGTTCACAGTCGCTGGTAGCGACCGCGGCGCCGGCTGTGGCCGGGCTCAGCTCTGAGCCGGGTTGTCGACCCTTGCGACGAAGAGGACGTTGCCAGCGCCGTCGTCGCGGAGCAGCAGCAGGTACGGCCGGTTGAGGATCAGGCTCACCGGTTTGCGGGGCACAGGAACCGCCGTGGTCGGCGATATGACCGCCGTCGCTCCGGCCGCCACCGTGCCCTGCTCGTCGATCTTCAGCACCGCCGCGTGCTCGACAAGCGAGATGTAAAGCGAGCGCTGTGTGGTTACTCCGCGAAAGTCGGCGGCCGGCCCGAACGCGTCGGTCATGCCGAGCTTTTGCAGCGGCCCGTTCAGGTCCTCCTGGCTCGACAGGTCGAGCTTCGGCATCGACAGGTCGACGCTCCGCGCAGCCATGCGCTCAACGATCCCGGTCAGCACCCTGGCGCTCAGGCCACGCTCAAATTGCGCAAGCGTTGCGCGGCGCGGCAGGATGGCCAGCAGTGACAGCGAGCTCGAGCTGTAGGGCAGTTCTACCGCCTGGTAGTCGGCGCTGCTGCCGTAGGCGTATGTGACGTCGCGCTGGTTCAAGAACGGCACGTGAACGATGTTGCCCGCCGCTGTCTTAAACGCCGCAGGCGTGGTCAGCGACGTTAGGAACGGGGTCTGCCAGTGCGCCTTCAGATAGATCGCGTTTGCGAGCACGAACGCCGTCTGCGGCGTGATCGAGCCGGGCCCAAGCAGGCTCGGGATGAGCGCGTCGGTGTGCTGCGAGACCCAGGCGTTGATCGCTTCGAGTGCAGCGGCCGGGTCCGCGGCGAAGTTGGTGCTCCGCGGCGGCGCGCCGAAATCGTCTGTGAGGGTCGTGAAGAAGGGCTGACGCAGCACGAGTCCGCTCTGTGTCCACAGCGCGTTCGCGACGTCGAGCGTCGGAGCGTTCGAGCCGCTGCCGACTGCGCTCGAAAGGGCGCTTCGCAGCGCAGCAGCGTCGTCGACCGCATCGTCGGCCGACGGCGCGCCCAGGACGTGCGCGACCTGCGACGCGGTCTGGCCGATCGCCCCGGCGTCGGCCATCGTCAGCGCCACGTCGACGCTGTAGGGCGAGTAGACCACGTTGCCGTTCCCCCCGAGCACCTTCAGGAGCGCCAGTGCGAAGGTGGTTTCGGCGCTACCGGCCGCCGCGGGCTGCGCAGCGGCCGCGGACGCGCCGATCGCTGGGGGGGTCGCCAGCGCGCCACACAGCACGGCGGCGACGAACGCTCTCCTCAAACTGTCACCCGAAGGATCGTCGCACCCGGCGCGGCGTGCGCGCAGCACGCCGGTAGCGCAGCGCGTGAACTGCGACAACGACCGAAAAGGCCATGACCGCTTGTACTGCCAGTGTCAGCAGCACCGGTGTGTCGAGCAGCAGCATGTGCGGCGCGCTCTGCGCGCCCGCGGGCGAGAGGTCGGAGCCGATCCAGTACGCAGTCACGTAGCCGGGCAACGTCGCGGCAGCGACGCCGTAGACGAGGGCCTGCATCCACATCGTGCCCCAGGGAAAGCGCGAGACGCTCGACCACGGACGCGACTCGACGAGTGCGCTCGGCGAAGCGGTGGTGCGCTCGGCGTTGAGCCACGCGTCGTACGCTCGCCGGCGAGCCGGATCGCAGAGCACGTCGCACGCCTCGAGGATCCGAGTGAGCCGTCGCGGATCGGGCTGCTGGGCGACGTCGGGGTGGTAGCGGCGGGCGAGCAGCCGACGCAGCCGTCGTAGCTCCTCGGTGCTCGTCGTTTCGCTCACGCCGAGCAGCTCGTAGTGGGTCGGGGGCAGAGCGTGCAGGCCCATCGCCGGTCACTAAGTTACCGCGCGCCGGGAGGCTGAACCGACATGCCTCCCAGCGCGCGCCCTTCAGCTGGTGCCACCGAATGTGAGCAGGCTCTGGCAGGCCGTGCTTGCCGCGACGAATTTCGCGCTGTGGGTATCGACCTTGGCGGTGCTGAACACCGGACCGGTGCCGCTGAAGTTCGGCGCTGGAAGGTCGAATCCGTGCGCTCGCACGCAGGCCACGTACTTGTCGACCGCCTGGCGGTCGGCCGCACTCTTGGCGTTGAAGACTCCGGCGCTGCTGCCGCCGGGTCGCGCGAAACCACCGCCGGCGAATCCACCTCGGCCGAACTGGCCTCCGCAGGCACGGAACGCCGACGCGAACTTGGAGTTGCCGGCGAAGAAGCCCCGCGGACCGCTCGCCCCGCTCACGCCAAAACGACCGCTCGCCCCAAATCCGCGGAAGCCCGCAGACGCCCCGCTCACGCCAAAACGACCGCTCGCCCCAAATCCGCGGAAGCGCCCAGACGCCCCGGTTGCCCCGAAGCGTCCGCTTGCCCCGAAGCCGGGCCTGCGGCCAAAGCCGCCACCGCCGGCGAAGCTGGGCACGGTGACTCCGTGCGCCTTGAGGCAGTTCTCGAGCTTGGAGCGATTCGCGGCGGCAGCCGAGCTGCTGGTGCCGGTGGGAGGTGTCGAAGCAGTTTTTGATTTGGATCCGTTCGAGCTCCCGCCGCACGCGGCCAGGGCGATCGCGGCGATCAGCGCGATGGCGCCCGCTCCGGCGTGCCTACCGCTGAATCGTGGTCGGTCAGCTCTCATTCGTGCTCCTTTTCGCTTTCAAGTCGCGTGTGTGTATGCAGCTTCCGGTCACGGGCCGAACAGTCCGCTCGTGCCGGTTGCCCCCGAGGACGAGCTCGAGCTGCGAGCCGACGAGCCGCCACCGAACAGCGACGCAATGCCGCCGGTGCCGCTGCTTGAGCTACCCGAGTCGCTCACCGAGCTCGCCGTGACGGTTCCCTTGCTCCCGGCTATTCCCTCCACCACCACAGAGTCCCCGGGATGGATCGCGTTGGAGCCGACGCTCGCGTCCTTGGTGATCTTCGACTCGGCTGTCGTCACAACTGCGACCGTGTTGCCGCTCGTTTCGGTCACGTAGAGCGTGTTGCCGTCGATGCTCGACACCGTTCCGATGGTTGCTCCACCACCGCCGGCCCCGCCGCCGAAGAGGCTACGGAAGCCCGACGCTGCGCCGCTCGCGCCGGTCGTCCCAGCGGCTCCGAAGCGGGACGCGAAGCCTCCACCCACGGTGGGGGTGCTCGACCCCTGGCCCTTTTGCACGAGCACCCCGCCGACGAAGCCCGCCGCCGCGAACAGGACGAGTAGCAGTAGGACCGTGACCGGCGTCAGCAGCTTGCGACGCGGGCGTGGCGGCAGCTCGTCGAGCTCGGGGTAGTAGGCCTCGTCGAGCTCGCCGCCGGGGGGGACGCTTATTTCGGACATGGGTGGCTCCTCGCCGGGGTCGGGGGAAGCTGGGGGTGGGGTCGGCGTCTCACTCAAAGCGCAATGCCTCGATCGGGCGCATCGCAGCGGCGCGACTCGCCGGGTAGGTGCCGAACACGAGGCCCGTGAGCAACGCCGCACCGAACGCGAGAAAGACGGAGTAGAGCTCGATCGCGGGGTGTACGCCCGCGATGGTGAACTGGCTGCCGACGACGCCGAGCAGCACCCCGGCGAGGCCGCCGAAGATCGAGACGAGCACGGCCTCGGTCAGGAACTGCGTCAGGATGTCACCGCGTCGCGCGCCGATCGCTTTGCGAATGCCGATCTCCCGCGTCCGTTCGGTCACCGACACGAGCATGATGTTCATCACGCCGATTCCACCTACGAGCAGCGAGATCGCCGCGACCTCGCCGAGCAGCGTCGTGAAGACGCTGCTGGTTGAGCTTGACGCCGTCAGCAGCGAGCCCTGGTTGATCACGCGGAAGCCCGGATTTGCGGTGTCGGTGATGTCGTCGCGCTGCTCGAGGATCGACGTCACCTCGGCGTCGGCCGCATTCAGGTCCGCGCTCGACTTTGCCCGCACCGTGATCGAGTCGACCGAGCCGTAGCCCGTCAGCTCGTCCTGTACCGTCGTGATCGGCGCGAAGGCGACGTCGTCCTCATCGACCAGCCCGTTCGTGCCTTTGGGGACCGTCACGCCGACGACCTCGAAGTTGACGCCGTTGATCTGGATCGTGTCACCGACCGGGTCGGCGCCATCGAAGAGGTTCGTCACGACCGTCGGCCCGAGCACCACGACGCGTGCGTGGTCTTTGACCTCTGCGCTTGTGAAGAAGCCCCCGGTCTGGACGCTGTAGTCGTGGGCGCCGGCATACGCGGGGGTAGTGCCTACGAACTGCGACGGCGAGTAGCTCGTGCCGTCGTAGACGAGGGTCGGACTCGCGCTGACCGATGGCGCCGCGCTCTGGACGTCCGGTGCGAGTGTCTTGTTGGCGAAGGCATCCGCGTCGGCAGTCGTCAGCGAGACAGGCGCCGAGATGCTGGTCACCGACGAACCACCGAAGCTGAAGCCCGGCTCGACGAGCAGGACATTGGTACCGAGTGCCTCGATGCTCGCCTGCACGGCCTTCTGCGAGCCGTTGCCGACGGCGATCAGCACGATCACTGACGCGACGCCGATCGTCAACCCAAGGATCGTCAGTCCGGAACGTAACTTGTTCGCGTAGATCCCCGTCAACGCTAGCCGCACGGTCTCCGCTCCCATCAGGCGGTCCTGGCCCGTGCCGATACTGCGCTCGGAGTAGCGAGCGGCGCGCGCTCCTCGTCGCTAACGACGCTCCCGTCGGCGAGCCTGATGACGCGCCGCGCCTGGGCGGCGACATAGTCCTCGTGCGTGATGATCACGACGGTGCGGCCCTCCTCGTGCAGCCGCGAGAAGATGGCGAGCACATCAGCGCTGGCCTCCGAGTCGAGGTTGCCGGTCGGCTCGTCGGCGAGGATCAAAGTCGGGTTCGTGACGATCGCGC
>JBEKBL010000036.1:0-10973 GCA_050015415.1 Solirubrobacteraceae bacterium | reverse complement strand
CGGCCGCGTTCGCTGCCCGTTACGGCGAGGGTGGCACGTTTTGGCGGCAGAACCCACAGCTGCCCTACCTGCCGGTCGTGGACTTTGAGGTCTGGAACGAGGCGAACTCGGCCAACTTCTGGTCCGGCAGCGCGGACCCCACCGAATACGCGAAGGTGCTCGTGGCGGCGAGCGCAGCCATTCACGCGGTCGATCCGAACGCGCAGGTTCTCGCGAGCGTCGGCTGGCAGAGCTTTCAGAGCTACGTGAGCACGCTCTACAGGCTCGGGGTCAAGGGCTCGATCGAGGGAGTCGCCTTCCACCCCTACGCCCCGGACGCATTCGGCATCGTCCTGCTCACCGAGGAGCTGCGCGCGACGCTCGAGAGCGCCGGCGATCCGAGCTTGCCGATCTACGAGGACGAGGTCGGACTGCCCGATGCGGCGTCTGGTCCCGGGGCCGCCTTCGCCTACGACGGGCCGGTCAGCGACGCGGCACGCGCCGCCACGCTCTCGCTCACCGGCGACGCGCTGGCACACGGCGACTGTGGGGTGCAGAGCTTCGACGTCTTCGCGCTGGTCGGCAGCGACAACAATATCTCCGGGGCGGGCGGCTACTTCGGCATGTTCGATTACGAGACCGACGCACCCAACACGACGGGTGTGGCGATCATCGCCGCCTCGCAGCGCTGGCAGGCCGCGCCCCTCGGAGGACTCGTGGAGTGCGGCAACGGCACGACGGCGACCGCGGACCTGCTGCCGCTCGGGCTCGCGCTGAGCCATACGAGCCCAACCTGCGTCAGCGCCGAGATCACCTACGCCGGCAACCCGCTCGAGAATGCGGAACTCGTGCTGCGGACCGCCGACGGCCGCGTCGACCCGGCCGGCACGAACGCTTTCGGCCAGACCAAGATGTGCCTGCAGGATGGCCCGGCGATCAAGCGCTTCTCGGCCTACGCGGAGGTCTCCTCGCCTGCCACGGCGGCCTCGCTGATCACCCCGAACCTGGCGATGTCGGCCACCTACAGCTGTGCGGTGACTGGCGCCACGTGCGTGCCCGGGGCGTCCACTCCGTCAACCGGCACGCCCGCCGCAGCCGCGGTCCGTTACCGCCTCAGCGCCTCACTCCTCCACGTCTCGACAAGGCTCGCGACGCTGCGTGCGCGTCTCGTGCGCAGCGTCGGCACCACACCGCCGGCACGGCTGGAGGTGTGGCTAGCGGCGCGCGGCGCCAGCTCGCGCAAGCTGATTGCCACGGTGACGCTGACGGCCGCGCGGCGGCGCACATTCACCGTCCGAGCGGCCCTGCGCGTCGGCGAGCGGATCGTCGTGAAGGTCGTGCCCGAAAAGCGCGCGGGGCTCACGGCGCTTCAAGCGACGCTCGTGGCAACGCGTAGGCTCGGCGCCCGCTGAGCGCGATCGCGGTGGCACTGGAGGACCACCGCTCGCGACCTGACGGCCGTCGATTAGAGGACCTGTCTCGACAGAAGGACGATCCAACCGGGTGAGGCCAAGGGCTGTGAGGAGTCATGCCGATAGAGAGCCGTGCGTAGGGATCGGGATGGGGATCACAGTCGTTGTAGCTGGTACCGAACGAGCCGGTGCTCGGTCATCTCCATGGCGATCTCCGCCGGCGGGGGTGGGTCGGCGACCGCCGTCGCCGGCCGGGACTCAGGATGAGCGCGACGCCCACCATCCCAGTCAGCGATGCAGACGTCACGATGATCCGCGAGCGCGTGATCGGTTTCCTGTTCGACATTCCATTCGGCCAAGACCTCGGAACCGACCCTGAGCTCTTTGACGCTACACGCGAACTGCTCAACAGGTGGGCGTCCGTCCAGGCGATGCTCAGCGATGGCCTGCTTCTCATCGAGCCGTTCGTGCTAGATGCTGTGCGCGGTGTCGTGGCGAGCGCGATCGTCGAGCGGCGCATGAGGTGGACTGCCGACTACGACCCGGAATGCGCCGGAGACGAACTCGAGCAATGGGCTCCCCTGCTCGAGCGGATGGAGAGCCAAACCGGCGCCGTGCCGAGCTAGAGCGCCACGGATCAGTGCCCGCCGGCGTAGTGCACGCCGTGTCTAGGTGCCCAGCATTTGCAGACTCTTCGCGAGTGGGCGATCCAGGACTCGAACCTGGGACCTCTTCCTTATCAGAGAAGCGCTCTAACCGACTGAGCTAATCGCCCGCTGGCGCACCCTTTTTGGGGCGACGAGGGGCCCATGTTATCGACCGTGCTCGTGGGTGGTCGCCCTCGCTGGGGCCAAAGCGGTCGATCTCTAGCGGCGCTCGATTGTGGCGCGCTCGGCAAGGTCGAGCGCTTCCTCGCGCGAGGCGAAGGTCAGCTCGACGCGGTAGCTGCCGCCGCGCGCGACCGACACGCGAACGTCGGTCCCGAGTGCGGACGACAGCGCGTCGGCGATCGTTGCACAGGCCTCGGCCTGATCTGGATGCGCCGCCACGCTGCGGGCTGCGGCACCGGGCGCAGCATGCGCCGAGGTGGCGCCGGCGTTCTCGCGGGCGCGCTGCTCGAGCGTCCGGACGGACCACTGCTCGGCCGCGGCACGGCGGGCAAGGAGCTTGCGCGCGTCGTGATCGCCGGCCAGCAGCAGTGCGCGGCCGTGACCCTCGCTGAGCTCGCCCCGCTCGAGCAACTCGAGCGCTTCATCGGGCAAGTCGAGCAGACGCACAAGGTTCGAGACGGCGACACGGCTCCGGCCCACCCGCAGTCCGACTTCTTCGCGCGAAAGGCCGAGCTCCTCGACGAGCGCGGCACAGGCGCGCGCCTCCTCCACCGGGTTGAGGTCCTCGCGCACCATGTTCTCGATCAGCGCCAGCTCGAGAGACTCGGCGTCGTCGCGGGGGCGGACGAGTGCGGGTATCGAGTCGAGCCCCGCGAGCTGCGCGGCCCGCAAGCGGCGCTCCCCCGCGATCAGTTCGTAGGTACCACCGGCCTTTGGACGGACGAGGATCGGTTGGAGCACGCCGCGAACGCGCAGCGAGTCGGCGAGCGACTCCAGCGCCCCGTCATCGAAATTTCGGCGGGGCTGATTGGGATTCGGCGCGATCAGCTCGATCGAGAGATCGCGCAGGTTGTCGCGCTCGCCATCTCCGTTGTCGGATACCGCGAGGATCGCCGAGAGTCCACGTCCCATGCCGCGTGGTCGCTGCCCTCCGCCGGGCGAGGTCCCGGGCCAGCTAGCCAACCGCTGCGACCTCCTTTGCGAGCGCCACGTAGGCGTCCGAGCCGACGCAGAACGGATCGTGCAGCGTTACCGGCACGCCGAAGCTGGGCGCCTCGCTTATGCGGATATTGCGCGGGATGACGGTGTCGAAGACGAGCCCCGGGAAGTGCTCGCGCACGTCGCGCTCGACGTCGCGACCGAGTCGCGTGCGGTTGTCGTGCATCGTCAGGACCATGCCCGCAACCGTCAACCGCGGATTGAGCTCGCGTTGTATGAGATCGATCGTGTCGAGCACCTGTGCGAGACCCTCGAGGGCGTAGTACTCAGTCTGAACCGGGACGATCACACGGTCGGCGGCCACAAGGGCGTTGACCGTAAGCGGGCCGAGCGACGGTGGGCAGTCGATCAGGATGAGGGCGAAACGCTCCCGCAGCGGCGCCAACGCGTCGCGCAGCAACAGTTCCGAGCCGGCAACGGTCGGCAACTCAACGGAAGCGCCCACCAATCCGCGCCCCGCCGGCATCAACCAGAGACAGTCGACCGTGGTTGGGTGTACCGCCTCCTCGGCGCTGCAGTTGCCGCAGAGCACGTCGTAGACGCTTGGTGCCAGATCGCGTGGCTGCCCGAGCCCAACGGTCGCATTCGTCTGCGGGTCGATGTCGACGATCAGCGTGTTGTAGCCGGCCGCGGCGACGGCCGCGGCGAGGTTCACGGCGGTCGTCGTCTTGCCGACGCCACCCTTCTGATTGGCAATTGCGAAGATGCGCACATCAGACAAGCTAGCGGGCCGGTGCGACGCGACGCTAGGGTCTCGTGCCGGACCGTCCGCCCGGTTGCGCCCGACGGGCCGCATCGTGATCCCCGGGAGCGGATTCTGCCGCCGCGCGAACAGTTCTCCCGCGAGCCCGCGGACCGTCACGGGTTGACCCCGAGCGGCCGCTTGCGCGCGACGCCCGGGCGACGCGGAAAGCTGCTCGGCGTGTCGGCTCTCTTTATGTACATATGCAGGTGATGCCCGGCGCTTCCAGTATATGGCTCGGTTCGCAGCACGGCGCCCGGCTCGAGGCCAAGCTCACGCGCCGCGCGGTCGCCCGCGGCGCGCTCGACGTCAGTCGCGGTCCCCTTCCAGGCGACGAGCGTGCCGCCCACGGCCAACAGCGGCGCCGCGTACTCGCAGAGCAGCGCGAGTGATCCCACAGCCCGCGCAGTCACGAGGTCCTGGCCTCCCAAACCGGCCGGCCATGCCTCGGCCCTCGCGCAGACGACGCGGGCGTTATGTGCGCCAGTCAGCGTCAGCGCGCGTTCGAGAAAGTCGCACCTACGCCGGTTGCTCTCGACCAGCGCGACCTCGGCGTCGGGTAGCGCGATCGCCAGAACGAGCCCCGGAAAGCCCGCGCCCGAGCCGATGTCCGCGATCCTGCGCGCGTCGCGGACCGCGGACACACCCAGTGCGCTGAGCGAGTCCGCGACGTGAATGTCGACGGCCTCATCGCTTGCCGTCACTGCGCTCGGCGCCCTGACATCCGTGGCAAGCAGCTCGAGCAGCGCGGCGAGCCGGGTGCGCTCAGCATCCCCGAGCCGATGGCGCGCAGCCAGATCGTGAAGGCGCTCGGGCGCGGTCACGCGGCGCGGCGAACTCGAGCGATGTACTCGCCGTAGCGCTCCCGCATCTCGTCGAGGCGCGTCGACGCGTAGGCGTCGAGCGACGCTGACAGGTGACGCTCGAGCACAGGCAGGACGTCCTCCACGAGTGCGGCGCCACGGGCCATCCACTGAAAATAGCTGCGACCGCCGTGGCCGTATGGCCCGTAGAGGCGAGTGCGGGGAAACCGCTCGACGAGCCAGTGGAACAGCTTCTCGTGGCGGACGTGCATCCGCAGCGTGATCTGAGGCTGCTTGCCGTCGCCGCCAAACGATCCCTCGCCAATCAGGATGCCGACGACGAGTCCTTCCTCGAACGGCGTCAGCTCGGACATAACAGCGAGTTTTGCACGCGCTGCGGATGCTGTTTCACCGTCGACAAAAACGTGAAACGCCGGAGCGGGTCCCACGCGAGTCTTCTCAGCAGTCTCAGAGTGGAGCGACGATCAGGCGGCGGTGGGGCTCGTCGCCTTCGCTGTGCGTCCCGACGTCGCCGCGCTCGCGCAGGTGTTCGTGGACGAAGCGCCGCTCGGTCGCGGGCATCGGCGAAAGCGCAACCGCCCTGCCTTCGGCCAGCGCCTCATCCGCGGCGCTGTCGGCCTCCACTCGCAGCGCTGCCTCCCGCCTCTCGCGATAGCCGCCGGCGTCGACCTGCACCCGCAGCCCCTCGCCACCATGAAGGACGATCCGCTGCGCCAGGTGCTGAATCGCATTCAGCACGCTCCCACCCTCGCCGATCAGCGCTTCGACATCGTCGCCCGTGATCGTGCCGCGGATCACTCCATCGCCCTCTTCGACGACCGTCTCAGCGTCGAGAGCAAAGGCGGCAACGAGTGTTTCGAGCAGCTCGCGGAGCAGCTCCGATGCGCCGAGCTCTCCGTCGTCGTCCAGCGTCATGTCGCCCGCCGCGGGTCGATCTTCAGCGCCGGCGACCGGAGCGCTTCTTGCGCTTTCGCGGGGACTGCGGTGGTGGTCCGCTGCGTGACGGCCGCGCCTGGCTTGCGGCAGCCTTGGGCTCCGCGGCTGCCGGCCTGGCCCGCTGCAAGACGCTCCGGGCGGCACTCGGTTTGCCGGCGCCGTTGCCGGCGACGGCCGCCGGAGGTGCGACCGGTGGCGCCGTTCCCACGCGCCGGCGCACGAACCACTGCAGCGGGAGTTGCGTGAGGTTCGTCGTCACCCAGTAGATGAGGAGCCCAGCGGGGTAGCGGTAGATGACGGCGGTGAAAATCAGCGGCATTGCGAGCATCAGATAACGCTGGCTGCCCTGGAGCTGCGCCGTCGAAAAGTACGAAGTCGTCAGCATCGTGGCGATGTACAGGACGATCAGGACGATCAGCGCAGCGCCAGTCGCCTTGACCGTGATGTCGTTGATGAAGAGGAAGCTCGCCGATCCGTGCGCACCCTTGAGCGAGCTGCAGCCGGTCGTCGGCAGCAGCTTCGTCGTGATGTGGTTGGCCTTGATCGCCTGCCCACAAATCTTCTGCTTCAGGTCCGTGCGCAGCATGTAGAACAGCGAGATCAGGACCGGGAACTGGACCAGCAGCGGCAGGCAGCCGCCGAGCGGGTTGACGCCCTGCTCCTTGTAGTACTTCATCATCTCTTCGCTCTGGCGCTGCTTGTCGTCCTTGTAGCGCTGCTTGATCTCGTTCATCGGGCCGGCGTGCAGCTGCAGCTTCGCCATGTTGCGGAACTGCGTCAGCATCAGCGGCAGCGTGACGATGCGGATCACGATGGTCAGGCCGATGATCGCCCAGCCCCAGCTGCCGCCGACGACGCTGTGGGCGGCGATCAAAACGGCTTCGAAGACCTTGATCAGTGGTCCGAAGGCGCTCTCGATTATGTTCGCGAGGATCATCCTGGGGTTCAGTCAGCTCAATGCTCGGGCGGGCGGGCTCGGAACAGGCGCTGCGCCGCCAGCGGGTCGAAGCCGCCGCGGCCGAACGGGTGGCAGCGGCCCACGCGCCAGGCGGCGAGCACGAACCCGCGCAGTATGCCGTACTCCCGAACAGCTTGTACGGCGTAGCGCGAGCAGCTCGGCTCGAAGCGGCACCGCTGACCGAGGGCTGGCGAGATGACCCGCTGGTAGACGAGCAGCGGTGCCACCGCCAGCTCGCGGACGGCGCGCCGCCTCATGGCTGCGTGCTCCCGTCCCCGGCCGCCTTCGCGAGCAGCTCCTCGAGCGCGGCGCCGATCCCGTCGAGGCCGCGCTCGTCCGCCAGTTCCTGGGCATCGGGTCGCGCCACGAGCACGACATCGTGTCCGCTGGGTAGCTGGGCGGCGTGCGCTGCGCATGCCTCGCGCAACAGGCGCTTGACCCTGTTTCGCTCGACGGCACCGCCGACCCTGCGGCCCACGGAGAGACCGACGCGAGCGGGCTCATCACCCTCGCGCGGGAATGTGTAGAGCACGAGGTAGCGGTTCGCCACCGAGCGGCCCGAGCGATAAACGCGATCGAACTCGGCGCTGCGCGAAAGCCGCGTGGGGCGCCGGCGCGCGGCACCGGCGTGCCTAGCCTCGGCCACTAGACCGTGAGCTGCTTGCGCCCCTTGGCGCGGCGGCGCTTCAGCGTCAGCTGGCCGGCGCGCGTGCGCATGCGGGTGCGGAACCCGTGCGTACGGGCGCGCTTGCGCTTCTTCGGCTGGTAGGTGCGCTTCATTGCCTGACGGCGCGGGCGCTAGAGCGCGTGCCGCAACCGACTGCGAGTATAGCGGGCGAACCACCCGTTTCTGCCCGCGGCGCCAGCCGCCGTTTTTCTCGCCAAATGCGCTGTGGCCTGCCGGTCGCTCGAAGTTGCGTTGCTATATTCGCCCGCTCCGGGGATCGTCGATTCCCCCTCCGAAGCATCGAAGCCAACCCTCCGTGGGAGGAACGCGCGCGGCGTGGCGACCAACATTGAGCAGTCGTGGCAGGACATTCAGGTCGCGCTCCGCGACCGCGTTGGTGAGCGTACCTTTGGTCTCTGGCTTGCGCCGCTGCGATGCGTCGGGCTCGACGGAGACACGCTCGTGCTCGCCGGACCTGTCGAGATCTCGGCCTGGGCCTCGTCACGCTACGGCGGCGCCCTGCGTGAGGCGAGTGCGGCAGTGCTCGGCCGCCACGTGACGGTTGCGGTTGAGCCGGACACGAAGCTACCCGCGAACCGACAGGCACTGTCGCAGCCGACTCCCGCGGCGTCCACGGCGGGTAGCGATCCGAATCCCAAATACACCTTTGAACAGTTCGTGATCGGGGAGTCCAATCACCTCGCACACGCCGCCGCGCTCGCGGTCGCCGAGCTGCCCGGACAGGCCTACAACCCGCTGTTCATCTACGGGCCACCGGGCCTCGGCAAGACGCACCTCCTTCACGCGATCGCGAACTATGTCCGCGCCTTCGGCGGCGGGCTGACCGTCCGCTGCTCGACGGCCGAGGAGTTCACCAACTCGTTTCTTGCAGCGCTCGCCTCGCGCGACACAGAGCGCTTCAAATCCCGCTTCCGCGGGGTCGACGTGCTCCTGATCGACGACGTCCAGTTCCTCGAGCGCAAGGCGCGCAGCGAAGAGGAGCTGTTCCACACCTTCAACGCGCTGCACGAAGTCGGCAGCCAGTTGGTCGTGAGCTCAGATCGTCTCCCGGCCGACCTCGCGGGCATCGAAGAGCGACTGCGTGAGCGATTCGCCGGTGGCCTTGTCACCGACATCACGCGACCCGATCGGGCGACGCGACTGGCGATTCTCCGTAAGCGCGCCATCTATGACGGGGTCCGCATCACCGACGAGGCGCTTGGCGTGATCGCCGACGGCGTGACGACAAACGTGCGCGCCCTCGAGGGCGCGCTGATCCGCGTGGTGGCGATCGCCTCGCTCGAACGTCGGCCACTCGATGCGATCCTGGCCGCGGACGTGCTCGCGCGCCAGGGCTTCGCAACCAAGGCGCGCACGGCAATCGACATAACGCGCATCCAGGCCGTTGCGTGCGCACACTTCGGCGTGGACCGCAGCGCACTTCTCTCGCGCTCCCGCGCGGCTGATGTCGCCTGGGCGCGCCAGGCCGCAATGTACCTCGCGCGTGAGCTGACTGATCACTCGCTGCCGCAGATCGGCCGCGAGTTCGCGAAGCGCGACCACTCCACGGTGCTCCACGCCTGCCGTCGTGTTGCACGAGAGATCACCACTAACGCACGAGCCCTTGCCGACATCGAAGCGCTGACGACCCGGCTATCGGCGTAGCGTTGTACACAGCGGTAGCTCGATCTATGCACAGCGCCCATTCGGGATCGTCCCCGCAAAGTGAGAGCATGGCCCGACCAGTCCACAAGTCCACAAGCCCTACAACTATGAGAAAGCCAGTCAGAGTCGGATGAAAGCCACACTCTCCACCGCCCTCTTCCTCAACGAGCTTCAAACTGCCGCGCGGATTGCGAGCTCGCGGAGCGCAGTGCAGGCGCTGTCCGGAGTCAAGCTCGACGTCTCCGCAAACGCGCTCGAGTTGCGCGCGACAGACATGGAGGTCGGCTTGCGTCTGCGCATCCCCGCAGAGGACACAGCGCCCGGAACGGCGGTGTTGCCGGCGCGGTTGCTGCTCGACATCGTGCGCGCCCTACCGAGCGCCCAGGTCGCACTCGAACTGCGGCCAGCCGACCAGGCTGTCACGCTCGTTTCCGGCACCGCGGTGTTCGATCTGCGCACGCTACGCAGTGAGGACTTCCCACACCTACCCGAGTCCCCGGCGGTCAGCGTCACGCTTGATGCGGCGGCATTCATCGACACGGTTGCCCGTGTCGCGCGGTCGGCTTCGCGTGATGACACCCGGCCTGTGCTGACCGGAATTCTCGTCTCCGCATCGGACTCCTCGCTGCGTATGGTCGCCACGGACTCCTATCGGCTGAGCGTGAAGACAACACAGCTGGCCGAGCCGGTCGCGACGCCGTTTGAGGCGAACGTACCGGCGCGAGCCCTCCAAGAGCTTGCACGAATCGCCCAGCAGACCGCCGCCGAGCAGATCGGCGTGGCGCGCCTGGATAACCAGGTCGTCTTCACGCTCGCCGGCGCTGGCGGCGAGGAGAGCGACGCGTTGCTCTCCTCGCGGCTGATCGACGGCCAGTTCCCGAACTTCCAGCAGCTGCTGCCCGAGAGCGCCGAGCACGAGCTGCTTGTCGCCCGCGAGGGGCTCGTCGACGTGGTGCGACGGATCAGTCTGCTGGCACAGAAGAACGCCCCGCTTCGTCTCGGTTTCAGCCCTGGTGAGCTGCGCGTCTCGGCCCAGACCCCGGACGTTGGCGAAGCCCATGAGACGGTCCCGCTCAGTTTCGACGGCGAGCCATTTGAGATCGGCTTCAATCCCGAATTCCTGCGCGACGGACTCGAGAGTGTCGAGTCGCAGGAGATCGTGATCAAGTTGAGCAGCCCGCTGCGCCCAGGTCTGATCGAGTCCGCCGACGGCAGCGGTTTCGTCTACCTGGTCATGCCGATCCGCCTGGGCACGTGAGCCGCCATGCGCGTCGAGCGGCTGCGCGTGCGCGACTTCCGCTCCTACGAGGCAGCAGAAGCCCGCTTCGGTGAGGGCCTGACAGTAGTCCACGGCGCCAACGGCACCGGCAAGACAAACCTCCTGGAGGCGCTCTACTTCGGCTGCACCGCTCGTTCCTTTCGCACAGCCAATGAGCGTGAGCTGGTGCGCTTCGGCGCCGCGGCAACCCGCGTCGTCGTTGAGGCCAGCGACGAGGACGGTCGCCACGAGCTCGCCGTGGGCTTCAGTCCGGGCGAGCCGAAGCGCCTATCGCTAGACGGTGCGCCACTCGAGCGCCTGCTCGACGCCCCGCAGCGCCCACTCGTCAGTGTCTTCTCACCGGACCGCCTCGAGCTCGTCAAGGGAGTCCCGCAACTCCGCCGCGCCCACCTCGATCAGCTCGTGGCGGCGCTGTGGCCGACCCGCGCGGCGACGCGGCGCGGATACGGCGAGGCGCTGGCGCAACGCAACGCACTGCTGACGCGCATCCGCGGTGGCCGTGTCGAGCCGACAGCACTGCGACCATGGGACCTCGAGCTTGCGCGTCTCGGCATCGAGCTCTCGTCCAACCGATCCCTCGCAACAGCCCTCGTCGCTGATCGCTTCGCCACGCATGCTGAAGCCCTCGGCCTCGGTGGGCTCGTGCGACTCGCCTACCGCGCTCGGTCGAAAGCCACCGAGC
>JBEKBL010000035.1:0-11318 GCA_050015415.1 Solirubrobacteraceae bacterium | reverse complement strand
TGGCGCCCGACGCACAGAGCGCGCGGGTCAGCTCGGGCGTCGGGGCGAGGTGCAGGTAGGTGAACAGGATCTGACCCGGACGCAGGCGAGCAACCTCGAAGTCGAGCGGCTCCTTGACCTTGACCACCATGTCGGCGTCCGCGAAGAGCGACTCCGCGTCCGCGACGATCTCGGCGCCCTGGCCCGTGAATTGCTCGTCGGAGAAGCCGCTCGCGATTCCGGCGCCGGCCTCGACGAGCACGTCGTGGTGGTGCTCGCGGAGCTCGCGCACGCCGGCTGGCGTCATCGATATCCGGTACTCGTCGGCCTTCGTCTCGCGCGGGACGCCGACCTTCATGCCGCTAGTTCCTCAACCTGCACGCTGATCTCGCAGCTGCGCGTGGCAACCTCGGCGAAGAGGTCCTCGGGAGCGATGCAGCGCTCCGGGAACTGTGCACCGATCGCGTCGATACGCCCCCGCGCCAGGAGCCGTACCGCGGCCACCGCCGGGGCAGCCGTCGAGACGACCGAGCCACCGAGGCGAAACGGCCGATGAGGGCTGGTGACGCTTCGAACGCGAACCGCTCGCCCGCCGCCGCGTGCCTCGATCAAGTGGATGGAGACCGTCTCGTCCGATGGTGGCGCGGCCTCGTGCTGCGCGGCGGCGATCTCCTCCGGACCTCCCCGGGCGAGCTCGCGAAGTCGCTCCTCGATAGCCGGCGATAGCGATAAACGGAAGGAGCAGCCGGCACAGCCGAAGCTCTGACCGAAGCTGACGAGCTCGGAATGGAGCGTGTAGATCGTTTCGGCAGTGCCGATCGGCTCGCCGAAATCGACCGTGCCACCGCTGGTCAGCGGTTCGATCTCCGTCGGCCTGCCCTCGCGCAGCACGACTGGCTTGAGCGTCACCTCGTCGATCAGCGTCTGAACCGCGTAGGGCGGGCTGAAGGATCCCGGCGGGTTGAAGTCGCGGCCGCCGGCGACGATGTCGATCGAGTCGACGGCGCCGAGCTCAGTGACGGCGCGGGCCGCCATCAGGTTCGTCTTGCCCGGGCTCGAGCCCATGCCGAGCAGGGCGAGCCGCCCCGCGCGCTCGAAGCGGTCATTCAGCCCGAGCTGTTCCAGCGTGACGTGGTAGAGGCCGCCAAGGTCGACGTAGTCGCACCCGGCCGCAAGGCAGGCCTCCATCGCGTCGAGGTTCACGCGGTAAGACGCGGTGTTGATCAGCACATCGTGTCCCGCAAGCTGCTCCGCGAGCCCGGCGCGCGCATCGGCCGTCCGCGCGGCCGTCTTCTCGCCGCCGTGCGCAGTCGCCGCAGCCGCCGCGCGTTCGCCGTCGAGATCCAGCGCGAGCACGCTCACCACCTCGTCGGAGACCGCGAGGTCCTCGAGGATCGCAGGCGCGATCGTGCCAGCTGCGCCCAGGACGACGACTCGCAACTGCCCTTTGCCGTTCGCACTCACTGCTGGCCGCTCAGGCGATGAGCTCGCTCGCGGCGGTGAGCACCGTACGCAGCACGTGTCCGATCTCTTCGAACTGCTCGCTGTCGGCGATCAGCGGCAGCGCCAGTTGGATCACCGGATCACCGCGATCATCGGCACGGCAGATCAGACCGTGGTGGTACAGCGCCCCTGAAAGAAAACCACGCAGCAGCTCCTCGGACTCCTCGTCGTTGAACGTCTCCTTGGTTGTCTGGTCCTTGACGAGCTCGACAGCCTGGAAGAAGCCGGCACCGCGAACATCACCGACGATCGGGATGTCGCGCAGAGCCTCGAGCATCGCGCGGAACTCGCCCTCCTTGTCGCGGACGTGGCCGCAGAGGTCCTCGCGCTCGAAGATGTCGAGGTTCGCCAGCGCGACCGCGGCCGCAACCGGGTGACCACCGAAGGTGAAGCCGTGCGCGAAGCTGCGCTTTCCGTGAAGGAACGGCTCGGCAAGCCGGTCGGAGACGATCATCGCCCCCATCGGAACGTTGGCCGACGTCAGTCCCTTCGCCGTCGTGATGATGTCCGGGATATAGCCGAAGCGCTCGGAGCCGAAGTAGTAGCCGAGCCGGCCCCAGGAGCAGATCACCTCATCTGAGATCAGCAGCACGTTGTTGGCGTCGCAGATCTCGCGCACCCGCTGGAAGTAGCCCTCCTGCGGCACGAGGCAGCCGCCGCCGTTCTGGACCGGCTCGAGGATCACCGCAGCGACCGTGTCGGGACCCTCGAACTCGATCCGCTCGGCAATCGCCTCAGCGGCCCACAGCGGGTCGCGGTCCTCGGGCCAGCGGTAGCTGTTCGTGTTCGGCACGTGGCAGCCGCCTGGCGTGAGCGGCTCAAACTGTTCGCGAAGTGAGGTGATCCCGGTCGCCGACAGCGCTCCGAGCGAGGTGCCGTGGTAGGAGATCTCGCGTGCGATCACCTTCGTCTTGCGCGCGCTGCCGGTGAGCAGGTGGTAGTTGCGGACGAGCTTCAACGCCGACTCGACCGCCTCGGAGCCGCCCGACGTGAAGAAGACGCGGTTCAGATCGCCGGGGGCGAGCTTGGCGATCCGCTCGGCGAGCTCGATCGCACGAGGGTGCGCGTAGCTCCAAGTGGTGTAGAAGTCGAGCTCGCGGATCTGCGCTGCGGCTGCCTCGGCCAGCTCGGGGCGGCCGTGGCCGGCGTTGACGCAAAACAGCGCGGCGAGGCCATCGAGGTAGCGCTTGCCGTCCGCGTCGTAGACGTAACAACCCTCTCCAGCGACGATGATCGGCAGTGGCGCGTGGGGGTCGCTGCCGAGGCGCGTGAAGTGCATCCAGAGGTGGCGTCGCGCGAGCTCGGAGAGCTCCGTGGTCGAGTACTGATGAGTGGCCGTTGTGGACACGATGGCTCTCCCTCCGATCGTCGTTGCCTACCGACACGCTAACACCGGCGAGGGCCCAATAGGTCTGAGCATGCATCCATTGCGCAAGCGAAGCGTGTTTGCGATTCAATACGCGCCTTCCCGGGGGTGCGGGGCAAGGTCAACGAGGGAGGGCCAGCCGTGGAGAGCGCAGCCGTTCCGGTAACTCCAGAAGCACCGAAGCGCTCGAGCGCGCCCGGTGAGAAGGGCCTCAAGACGGGAGCGATCGGCTACGCCTCGAACGTCGTGATCGCCGTCGCTTCGACGGCGCCCGCCTACAGCATCGCCGCGACACTTGGCTTCATCACGGCCATAGCCGGCCTGGGGACGCACGCACCGGCGATCATGATCGTCTCGTTCATTCCGATCCTGTTCGTCTCGCTCGGCTACCGCTGGTTCAATCTGCACGACCCCGATGCGGGCACGACGTTCGCGTGGGTGACGCGTGCGATGGGGCCGCAACTTGGCTGGATCAATGGCTGGGCGATCTTCCTCGCCGATGTGATCGTAATGGCGTCGCTCTCGGTGATCGCCGGGAAGTACACGTTCCTGCTCGTCGGCGCGACGTCCGCCTCCACCTCGACCGTGGATCTGATCATCGCTGCGGTCGTCTGGATCGTGCTGATGACCTGGATCTGCTGGCGCGGTATCGAGTTGTCCGCGCGGATCCAGCAGTTCCTGTTGACGTTCGAGGTCGCGATCCTTGGGCTGTTCGCGATCGTCGCGCTGGTCAAGGTCTACGGCGGAGGCGCTCCCGCGACCGCGATCAAGCCGGAGTTCTCCTGGTTCAACCCGTTCACCCTCAGTTGGGGGGTGATCGCGGACTCGGTGCTGCTCGGCATCTTCGTGTACTGGGGTTGGGACTCGGGCGTCGCCGTCAACGAGGAATCGGAAAACCCCGCCGAGGGGCCAGGCCGCGCAGCGGTCGTCTCGACCGTTCTGCTGCTGCTGATCTACGTGCTGGTGACGACCGGCGCACAGGGGATCGAGGGGACTCACTTCCTGTCGGCGAACCAGAACGACGTGCTGAGTCCGCTCGGCAAGGTCGTATTTGGCGGCGGCATCCTGCAGAAGCTGCTCATTTTCTCGGTCCTCACCTCCGCGTCGGCCTCCACGCAGACGACGATCCTGCCGACCGCCCGGACGACGATTTCGATGGCGAGCTGGGGGGCTATACCGAAGATCTTCGGTAGCACCCATTCGCGCTTCCAGACGCCCGACGTCTCGACGATCGCGATGGGAGTCATCTCAACCATCTGGACCGTCGGGATCGTCGCGTTCGACCCCAACCAGAACGTCCTCGGCGACTCGATCACCGCGCTCGGCTTCTCGATCTGCTTCTACTACGGCTTCACGGGGATCGCCTGCGCCGTCTACTACCGTCGCGAGCTTTTCGTCAACGCGCGACGGTTCTTCCTGGTCGGCGTCGTGCCCGCGCTCGGCGGCCTGCTGATGTTCGGCGTCTTCTACAAGGCCTACGTCTCCTACAGCAAGGCCGGCGTCAACTACTCGCCGCCACTCGATGGCTTCCAGGTTCCAATCGTGATCGGCGTCGGAGGATTGCTGCTGGGGGTCTTCCTGATGCTCGTCGCGTGGCCGTTCCACCGCGAGTACTTCTCGAGGCGGCCCGAGACCGCCGACCCGGAGATTCTCGAGGCCCACTTCGCGCGCAAGACGCAGCCGTGACGGACTTCGAGATCGTCCGTGTTGGCGCGGGCGACATCGACGACGCGATGCCGCTGCTGCGCGGCTACTGCGAGTTCTACGACGCAGCGCCGAGTGAGTCGGCGCTGCGCGGGCTGTGCGAGGCGCTGGTGGCGGATCCCGAGCACGCCGGGATCCAGCTGCTGGCCCGGCTGGCGGACGGAACGGCGGTCGGGCTCGCGACGCTGCTCTGGACCTTCTCGACGCTCAACGCGGGACCGATCGGGCTGATGAACGACCTCTACGTGGCCCCGGCCGCGCGCGGCCTTGGAATCGGAACTGCCCTGATCGAGGCCTGCGCCGGCGAGAGCGTGCACCATGGAGCGAGCGGACTCGAGTGGTACACGGCGCCCAGCAACGCGCGCGCGCAGGCGGTCTATGACAGGACCGGGGCGACGCGCGAAGAGTGGATCAGCTACTCGCTGTCGGTGTCCTGAGCGGCTCACCGGCGATCCGCCGCCGCAGCGCGGCCAGCGCGAGCGCGCCCCAGAGACTAGGCGACTGACACCACGATCAGCTCGCGCGTGCCGCGCGGCAGCGAGACGGACGCCCGCTCGCCCGCCCGGCGCCCCAGCAGTGCCTTGGCGACGGGCGATTCGATCGAGATCTGCCCGGCGCCCGGCGACGCCGAGCGCGAACTGACGAGCTCGAAGCGTTGCTCGCTGCCCTGCTCGTCGCGAACGATCACGACCGAGCCGAACGCGACGACGCCGTTGGCAGGACCGTCCTCGGCCACCTCGACCACCTGGGCTCGTGCGAGCCGATCGCGCAGCATTGCGATCCGCGTCTCGAGATGCGCCTGCTCGTTCTTCGCGTCGTGGTACTCGCTGTTTTCCTTGAGGTCACCCCACTCGCGGGCGGTCTTGATCCTCGAGGCAATGTCGCGCCTACCCTCGCCCTCCAGTTGCGCCAGCTCTGCTTGCAGGGCCTCGAGGTCGGCAGCGGTCATCAGCGTCGCATCGTCCATGACTGCAGAGTAGTGATGCGGCGCGGGCGTCACCGCGTGACGCAAGCGGAGGGAGCCTCCATGTAATACTATGCGGAGCGTCCCTCCGTTTCCTTTGCTTGCCGATTCCCACTCGCTTGAGCCAGACCGAAACACATGAGCGCCCACTTCGCGCCGACGCGGCTCGCAACCGTGCGAAGCTGGTCGGCGCTGCGCGCGCAGCGTTCGCGAGCGACGGTACCTCAGCCTCGCTCGAGGACATCGCGCGACGCGCCAATGTCGGGATCGGCACGCTTTACCGCCACTTCCCCAGCCGGCTCGACCTCGTCGAGGCGATATACGTCGACGAGGTCGAGGCCCTCTGCGACTCCGCGGCCGGAGCCAGCGATCTGCCGCCGTGGGAGGCGCTGGTCGACTGGTTGCGTCGCTTTGTGCGCTACGTCGCCGCGAAGCAGGCGCTGGCTGAGGAGCTGTTCGCGCACCTCGGCGAGGACGCCGAGGTATTCCGTAGCTGCCGTATCGCGGTCTTCGCGACCGGCGAGCCGTTGCTCGCGCGCGCCCAACAGGCCGCCGTCGTACGGCCCGGGGTGAGCTTCACCGAGGTCGTGCGGATGGTCGGCGGGATCGCGAAGATCAGTCCCGCCTCGCCCGAGGAGATCGAGCGAATCCTCGACATCGCGCTCGACGGACTGCGCTACCAGCCGGCACCCAATGATCGCTAGGGGCGTCTGCGTCCCTCCCCATCAGCCAGCCCCCGCGAAGGAGCACCAGTGACAGAGCCACACACCAAACGTCAGAGCCCCCAGATCACGCTCGCCGTACTCGCGCTCGGCGGGCTGGCCTACGCCGTTGTGCAGTCGCTGGTGATTCCGGCGATCCCCAGCATCGCCCACTCGCTTCACACGAGCGAGAACAGTGCGGCCTGGCTGCTCAGTGCCACCCTCCTCTCGGCCTCGGTCGTCACTCCGGTAGCGGGTCGCCTCGGCGACATCTACGGCAAGGAGCGGATGCTGTTCTTCACGCTCGTGCTGCTTGCACTCGGGACGCTCGCCTGTGCGCTCTCGACGACAATCCTCGAGCTCGACCTCGCTCGTGCAGTCCAGGGTGCGGCCGGCGGCATCTTCCCGCTGGCGTTTGGAATCATCCGCGACGAGTTTCCGCGTGATCGCGTCGCCGGGGGAATCGGTCTCGTCTCCGCAATTCTCGGGATCGGCGGCGGCGCCGGCATCCTGCTCGGCGGCGTGATCCTCGAGCACCTCGCTTGGCAGTGGCTGTTTTGGGCGCCCCTCCCGGTGATTGTCCTGGCGACGGTGCTCAGCTACTTTTTCGTGCCCGAGTCG
The DNA here is from genome assembly GCA_050015415.1 of Solirubrobacteraceae bacterium. Classification (GTDB taxonomy): domain Bacteria; phylum Actinomycetota; class Thermoleophilia; order Solirubrobacterales; family Solirubrobacteraceae; genus Palsa-513. The sequence continues at coordinate 4,480 of JBEKBL010000035.1, read as the reverse complement.
CCGGTGAAGACGCCGGCGAAGATCAACTGGACGGCGGCGGTGCTCATGGGCCTCGGACTGTCCGCGGTGCTGATCGCAATCAGCGAGGCCACCAACTGGGGCTGGGGCTCCGCGAAGACGCTCGGCCTGATCGTCGCCGGCCTGCTCATCTGCGCCGCCTGGGTCGCCTGGGAAGTCCGCAGCATCACCCCTCTCGTCGACATGCGCATGATGCGAGTGCGCCCCGTCTGGACGACGAACCTCGCGGCAGCACTGCTCGGTGGCGGGATGTACGCCGCGTTCATCATCGTTCCCGAGTTCGTCACCGAGCCGAAGAGCACGGGCTTCGGCTTCGGCGCCTCGGTGATCGGCTCCGGTCTCATCCTACTGCCGACGACCGTGATGATGCTGGTCATGAGCCTGCAGGCGGGGCGGATCGCTCACCGGTTCGGCTCGAAGCTCTCGCTGCTGAGCGGAACGATTGCTGCCGCGGCCGCATTCCTGCTGCTCGTGATCGCCCACTCCCACCCGGCATACATCTACGTCGCGATGGGCATACTCGGATTCGGCATCGGCCTCTCGTTTGCCGCGCTCGGCAACCTGATCGTCGAGGCGGTGCCGCCGAGCCAGACCGGGGTCGCGAGCGGGATGAACACGGTGATGCGAACGCTCGGCGGTGCGATCGGGGCGCAGATAGCGGCGACGATCATCGCCAACCACGTGCGTCACGGCATACCGCTCGTCGGCGGCTTCACGCTCGCCTTCGTGTTCTGTGCCGGCTCGCTGATCGTGAGCGTCGTTGCGGCGCTGCTGATCCCCGGTCGGACCCCGGCGCAGGAACTCGCCGACATCGGCGTCGGGTCGCCAGTTGACGCGGTCGCCTAAAAGGGCCGGCCGGCCCGACGCCGACGGCTAGCTAATAGCCGAACGGATGCCGCTTGACATAGCCGGCGTTGTCCGGGCGCAGCGGACGCCAGCGCGGACCCTGGAGCCCCGCCGGGTCGTTGGCCGGGCTCGTGTCGAGGCGCAGGCCGGCGACGTCGAGATAGGCATGGCCGGCATTCGTAAGGATCGTCATCCACTGGCCCTGCCCGTGGGCGCCCCAGCTCATGAACTGCCCGGAGTCCAGCGGAGCGTCCAACATGCCGCCGCCATGCAGGGCGTAGGAAACGGTCCCTGAGCAGTCATAGCCCCAGGACTGGAAGGACTTGTGACCGCCGCCGTAGACGTAGGGCCGCCCGATGATCCGGTTGGCAGCCCATATGACCTCCTGGACGACGATCGGGGCGTTCTCCGGTGCCGCGGCGAAACCGAGCCCATTGACCTTGACCTCCTCGGCGGTGCTGCCGGGAACCTCCAGCTGAGGCAGGCCGGTGGAGAGGCTGCTTTCGGCTGCTGCAGTAGTGCCGCCCGCGAGGTCCGTCGAGGTCGTGGCGGCGTCACTGCCGGTGTCGTAGGGCACGAGGCCGCTGGGCGTGACCTCAAAGATCGGGCCGCCGTAGACAGCGACCGGGCTCTGGTGCTTGCCAAGCACGATCGGCGCGAGATCGGCGAGCGGCGCCGTCGGGTTGGTCGAACCGCTGATCCCGGTCGAACCGCTGATCCCGGTCGAACCGGTGATTCCGGTCAATCCCGTGGTTCCACCCGTGGTCGTAGAGACCGGAGCCACAGCGCCACCGGCGTCCTTGGCTTTGCCCTTCGCCGCTGCGGTGGCGGCAAAACCTCCGAGTAGGAGGATCGTCGTCGCAATGGCGCAGATGGGGCGTTGCCGCACAGCTACCTCTCTCTAGGGCCTGCGGGGTTAGCTGACGGGCTAGCGCTGAAAGAGCCGCGCTTCCCACAGCTTTACTGTGGGATTCGCCCCAACCACTTGGTTTCCCCGCTCCCCGGCCATATCGCCGGGGATTCGGCATGTCCGCGCCACCCTACCATGCTGCACGGATCCGTGCAGACAATCATTTCGGGCGACCGGCGGCCCGTTTTCAGGCCATTCCAAGCCGATCGGCGACCCGAGCGAGAGGCCGGCCGCTCCCAGCCTCCTCTCAGCTTTGTCCAAGGCTGGCCGCAGCTGAGGACCGCAGAATCGGCCGACTAAGCAAGCGGCCGCGGCACGCGGGATTGGAGCGATGATGAGCTCAGTGGGCATGACGCAACAGACAGCCGTGGCGCCATCGGGCACGCGCAGAAAGACCGGCTGGCGCGTTGGCAGACGCCCGGGGACGCGGAGCGGCGAGCGAGTCACTGAGCAGCGCTGGGTCCGACCGGCGCTGATCGCGCTGCTGGTCATGACCGCCGGCGCATACACGTGGAACCTCAGCGCGTCCGGCTACGCAAACAGCTTCTACGCCGCGGCAGTGCAGGCCGGAACGGAAAGCTGGAAGGCGTTCTTCTTTGGAGCGCTCGACTCCTCCAGCTTCATCAGCGTTGACAAGCCACCGGCATCGCTGTGGCTGATGGCGCTCTCCGGGCGCATCTTTGGCTTCAGCAGCTGGAGCATGCTGCTGCCGAACGCTCTCGAGGGCGTAGCCGCCGTCGCCCTGCTCTACGCCGCCGTCAAGCGCTGGTTCGGTGCGCCGGCCGGTCTCCTGGCGGGCGCGATTCTCGCGATGACGCCGGCCGCAGCACTGATGTTCCGCTTCAACAACCCCGACGCTCTACTCGTCGCCCTATTGGTCGCCTCCGCCTACTGCCTGACGCGGGCGATCGAAGCTGGAGGCACGCGCTGGATCATCGCGACAGGCGCCCTGATCGGCTTCGCCTTCCTAGCCAAACTTGGTCAGGCGTTCCTCGTTGTTCCGGCTTTTGCGGGCGCCTACCTACTGGCGGCGCCAACCTCGCTGCGCCGACGCCTGGCGCAACTTTGCTACGGCCTTGTCGCGATCATCGTCGCTGCCGGCTGGTGGGTCGCGATAGTCGCACTGCTGCCTGCCGGCTCGCGCCCGTTCATCGACGGCTCGCCTGACAACAACATCTTCAACCTGATCCTCAACTACGACGGGTTCAGCCGGATCTTCGGCGGGGGCGGACCTGGGGGTGGTGGTGGCGGGTCGATGTTCAGTGGGCCGACAGGGATCCTGAGACTGTTCAACGATCTGCTTGGTGGACAGGCTTCCTGGCTGCTCCCGGCGGCATTGGTGGCCCTCGCGGCCGGCCTGTGGCTGCGGCGCCGTGCACCCCGCATCGACCGTGCCCGTGCGGCGCTGATCATCTGGGGTGGCTGGCTGCTCGTGACGGCGGCGATCTTCAGCTTCTCGACCGGCGTGATCCACACCTATTACACGGTCGCGTTGGCACCCGCGATCGCCGCGCTCGTAGCGATCGGCGCGGCGCTGGCGTGGGAGCAGCGCGACGCGCTGGTGACACGAGTTGTCGCTGCGACCACGGTGCTCGGGACCGGCGTCTGGGCCTACGTGCTGCTCGACCGCACGCCGAGCTGGGAGCCATGGCTGCGGCCGCTCGTGCTGGTGGCTGCGATCGCGGGCGCCGGGGGACTGCTCGCGGCGCCACTGCTCCGCCGGTTCGCCCGACGGACCGCGGTCATCGCCGGGATCTGCGTGGCGGTCGGCTGCTTCGCCGGCCCGCTCGCCTATGCAGCCCAAACAGTGACGACGGCGCATGCGGGATCGCTTCCGAGCGCCGGCCCGACCGTCAGCGGGACGACGGGCGGACTTGGTGGTGGCGGTGGGTTCGGCGGTCCTGGCGGCGGCGCGCGATCGGGCGGCTTCGCCGCTGGCTCTGGGCGGTCGGGCAGCCTGCCGGGAGCCGGGTTTCCACCTGGCGCTGCTTACGGCTCTGGAGCGGGCGGCTCGGTGCGCGGCGCCCCTGCAGGCGGCTCCGGCTCGCAGCGCGGCCTGCCGGGCGCAGCGGCGGGAAGCGGATCGGGCGCGGCCAGCAGCCTGTTCGGCTCGCGCGGGCGCCAATTTACGCCGGCCGGGGGTGGCGACAGCGGCGGCGCGGGCAACCTGGCGATCCCTCGCGCGCTCGCCGAATTTCTCGAGCGCGACTCGAGCCACTACCGCTGGATAGCAGCGACCTCTGGCTCGACCTCGGCGGCCACGATCGAGCTTGCGACCGGCGGTAAGGCCGTGATGGCGATCGGCGGCTTCAACGGCAACGGCGGTGATTTGACGCTGGCGCAGTTCGAGCGCTACGTGGAGAAGGGTGAGATCCACTACTACATCGATACGGGCGGCGGCTTCGGCGGCTTCGGCGGTCAGTCCTCGTCGAGCACGAGCGAGATCCCGACCTGGGTCTCAAGCCACTTCAAGTCGAAGACGATCGACGGCGTGACGGTGTACGTGCTCTAGCCATCCGAGGCGCTGGGGTCCGGCTGCTCGCCGGACCCCAGGCCTTCCGCGAGAGCCACTACCAGGGGCGAGCGAATTGAGTGTTGCCGCCACCAGCATGCTGGCTCGGGCCTATACTGCGCCGCCGATGGTCCTCGTCGGGCATTCGCAGCGCCTGGCCGAGCCGCTGACGCGCCGTCAGCGACGCGGACTAC
>JBEKBL010000034.1:0-11445 GCA_050015415.1 Solirubrobacteraceae bacterium | reverse complement strand
CTCGACCCGGCGCAGAACCACAGCTTCCGCGACCACTATCTCGATGTCGAGCTCGACCTGAGTCAGGTCCTGTTCATCGCAACCGCGAACCAGGCCGACACGATCCCGGGCCCGCTGCTTGACCGTATGGAGGTCATCACCTTCGACGGGTACACGAGCGCTGAGAAGCTCGCGATCGCGAAGGGCTACCTACTGCCGCGCCAGCTGGAGCGCAACGGGCTGCGTGAGGGAGAGGTGACGGTCCCTGACGAATTGCTGGTGGCGATCATCTCCGAGTACACGCGCGAGGCCGGTGTCCGCAACCTCGAGCGCGAGCTGGGCAAGGTGCTGCGCAAGACGGCGACAGGCATCGCATCCGGCACGCGCGAGGCTCCGGTCACGATCGATCTAGAGGCGGTCCGCGACGCCCTTGGCCGGCAACGGTTCTTCCAGGAGTCGGCGGCTCGCACGGCGGTGCCAGGCGTGGCGACCGGACTGGCGGTGACCGGTGCCGGCGGTGACGTGCTGTTTGTCGAGGCGACGACGATGAAGGCGCAGACCCCGAACGGCGGTCTCGAGCTCACCGGCCAGCTCGGCGATGTGATGAAGGAGTCGGCGCGGATCGCGCTCTCCTATGTCCGCGCGCATGCTGGCGAGCTGGGGATTTCCGAGGACGCATTCGAAGGTCGCGTGGTGCACATTCACGTGCCGGCGGGGGCGACGCCGAAGGACGGTCCGAGTGCCGGTGTGACGATGCTGACGGCGCTTGTCTCGCTGCTGACCGGCCGACCCGTGAAGCACACGGTCGGGATGACGGGCGAGATCACGCTCCAGGGCCGCGTGTTGCCGATCGGCGGTCTGAAACAGAAGGCGCTTGCCGCACACGCAGCCGGGCTGACCGATGTGGTGCTGCCCGAGCGCAACCGCGGCGACCTGGACAAGATCCCCGAGGACATTCGCGAGCAGATGCAGTTCCACCCGGTGATGACGGTGCAGGAGGTGCTCGACCTCGCGCTCGAGCCGGCCCGTGACGTGTCCCTGTCCCAGGGCTGATCGAAAGGCAATCGATGGGCCGTTGCCGCGTAGGTGAGCCGGTGTCCGAGGACGTCCGTCGCGTGACGGGCCTCCTCGAGCGCCGCTGGCTGCTGTCAATCGTCTGTGCAGCCTGCGGCGGGGAGGTTCGCTTCAACGCGTTCATCGAGACCGTCCCGGGCATCTCGCCGCGGATGCTCGCCGAGCGGCTGCGGGATCTCGAGCGGGCAGGCCTGATCGAGCGCCGGGTGCTGCCGCAAGCCAGCCCGCCGTCGGTCGAGTATCACCTGACCAGTCGCGGTCGTGCGCTCGAGCCGCTGGTCGAGGCGCTGCGCCTCTACGCGGCCGCCGACGCCGAGGCGGACGTCAGTCGCTCTCGCGTGCCAGCGACGGCTCCGCGCTGACCTCGAGTACGCCGAGCAACTCCCCGACACGGCAGACGAGCAGGCGCTCCTCGTCGATCTCCACCCAGACGCCGGCGGAAAACGGGAACACCACGTGGTCGCCGGGCCTCACCGGCATCTCGACGCCGGCCTGGCCCCACCAGTCGCGGCCGCTGCCGACCGCCAGCACGATCCCGTGTTGCGGTGGTGGCTCGTGTGTGCCGGGCGGAACGACGAGCCCCGACTGGCGGATGCGATCGGGCTCGAGCTCCTTGATGACGACGCGGTCGAACAGGGGCCTCAGCTGCTGGCGCATCGGCGAAGGTTAGAGCGGAGCGCCGCTGAGCGGCCGTGAGGGCGCACCCGCGGGCGAAGCCGGTGCCGGCTGCCGTGAAGCGCTAGCGTGCGCAGCGAGGGACCGTGCCAGAGCTTCGATTGCCACACCAACCCGCGGACGTTTTCGTGATCTTTGGCATCAGCGGCGACCTGGCGCGCAAGATGACGCTTCGCTCCCTCTACCGGCTCGAGCGCCGTGGGCTGCTCGACTGCCCGATCGTCGGCGTCGCAGTCGACCACTGGACGGCCGACGAACTGCGCGAGCACGCGCGCCAGGCGATCGTCGCCGGTGGTGAGAAGCTCGACGAGAAAATCTTCCGGCGCTTTGCGCGCCGCCTCCACTACGTCTCCGGCGACTTCGCGCAGGCGAGCACGTTCGCCGCGGTCGCCAAGGCAATCGGGGCCGCAAAGACGCCCGTCTACTACCTCGAGGTGCCGCCATCGCTGTTCGCGACGGTGGTCGACGCGCTCGCCGCCGCGGAGATCCTGCCCGCGAGCGCCCGCGTCGTGGTCGAGAAGCCGTTCGGCCACGATCTCGCCTCCGCACAGGCCCTGGCAGCTGACCTCCACAAACATCTCGACGAGACACAGATCTACCGAATCGACCATTTCCTCGGGAAGATGGGTCTCGAGGAGTTCCTCTACCTGCGGTTTGCCAACACCGTTCTCGAGCCGCTGTGGAACCGCCACTACGTGGCGAGCGTGCAGATCACGATGGCCGAGCAGTTCGGTGTCGAGGATCGCGGCCACTTCTACGACCCGGTGGGTGCGCTGCGCGATGTCGTCGTCAACCACCTGCTCCAGCTGCTAGCAGCAGTCGCGCAGGACCCGCCGGCCGCCGGCGACGCGGCGGCGCTTGGTGACGCGAAGTACGCCGTCCTGCGCTCCGTGACCGAGGGCGACCCCGCACATTACGTGCGCGGCCAGTACGACGGCTACCGCTCAATCGAGGGTGTCGCGAAGGATTCGACGACTGAGACCTTCGCTGCGCTGCGACTCGAGATCGACAACTGGCGCTGGTCCGGCGTCCCGTTCTTCATCCGCACCGGAAAGCAGCTGCCCCTGACGCAGACCGAGGTCCGGCTCGTCTTCCGCCACGCGCCACGGCTGCCGTTCGCGATGCCCGGTCACCGCCGTCCCGAGCCCGACCAGATCGTCGTCCGTCTCGACCCCGGTACGGGCGTGAAGATCACGCTCGACGCGCTGCGCGCGGACCACAGCGGCCCGGCGGAGATCAACCTGCCGATGCGCTTTGCGGACGAGGGGGGAGAGGCCCCGACGCCGTACGAGGTGCTGCTCCATGCCGCGCTGGTTGGTGACGCGACCCGCTTCGCGCGCCAGGACGCGATCGAGGAGAGCTGGCGCATCTGCGCGCCGCTGATCGAATCGCCGCCGGCGGTCGAGCCCTACACGTCCGGGTCGTGGGGTCCAGACGCGGCTAACCGCCTGGTCAAAGGTCTCGGCCGCTGGCACGAGCCGTGGGTCGACACCTGAGCACGCCACCGCCGTCGGGCGAGCAGATCGAGATTGCTCATGGCGAGCAGCGAGCCGTCCTCGTCGAGGTGGGAGGAGCCCTGCGCACCTACACGGTTGGCGGTAGGGCGATCCTCGACGGCTACGGCGAAAGCGAGATCTGCGTTGGTGGCCGCGGGCACCCGCTGATTCCCTGGCCGAACCGCATTCGGGACGGCCGCTACGAGTGGGACGGTCGCCCACTCCAGCTTGACATAACCGAGCCGGAACTGGGCAACGCGATTCACGGATTGACGCGTTGGCGAAGCTGGCGGATCGCTCAACGCGAGCGCGCGCGGGTCGTCATGGAGGAGGTCCTCTACCCGACACCGGGCTATCCCTTCACGCTCGACCTGCAGATCGCATACGAGTTGCTCGACGATGGACTCGTGGTCACGACGCGGGCGCGCAACATCGGAGTCGACGCGGCGCCCTACGGCGTCGGCTTCCACCCGTACCTCCAGCGCCCGGACGGCGCGCTGATCGACACCGCCATCCTCACGCTGCCGGCGGCCGTCGAGCTCGTCGCCGATGAGCGATCGATCCCGCAAACACGCACGGGCGTCGCTGCGGGGGACCGTGATTTCCGTGCGCCGCGAGCGATCGGCGAGCTCGTCCTCGACACCTGCTTCACGGACCTCTCGCGCGACGCCGACGGCCTTGCGCGGTTCGTCCTCGGTGAGCCTGACGGCAGCGCCCGCACCGCCGTTTGGCTCGATGACGCCTACCCCTACGTGATGGTCTACACGGGGGACACGCTGGCGGCGAGGGAGCGCCGGCGGGGTATCGCCATCGAGCCGATGAGCTGCGCGCCCAACGCCTTCCAAACCGGCGAGGGTCTGATCCGGCTCGAGCCTGGCGGCACGCACCAGGCGAGCTGGGGAATCAGCCCAGCTTAGAACTGGTCGGGGTCAGCTCAGCGCGAGTTGCCGAAGATCCGCAGCAGCGAGATGAAGAGGTTGATGAAGTCGAGGTAGAGCCAGAGAGCGCCAAGGATCGCGAGCTTCTCGGCGCTGGCGCCATCCGCGAGGGACAGCTGGCCACCGCCACCCATGCCGCCCCGGCGGCCGAATCCGCCGCGGCCACCCATCCCGCCGAAGCGGGTGCTGACCGATCCGCCGGCGCGCAGCTGCTTCAGCATCTGGATGTCGTAGGCGGTGAGCCCGGAGAACACGATCACGCCGATGAAGCCGATGATCAGGTTCAGCGTCTGGCCACCGGTGAAGATGAAGACGACCGAGGCGACGACCATTCCGATCAGCGCGGCGAACAGCATCGGCCCGAAGCGCGAGAGGTCGACACGCGTCGTGTAGCCGAGCAGCGCCATGCCGGCGAACACGCCGCACGCGCCGGCGAACGCCCCGATGACCGAATCGGTCGTATATACGTCCAGCAGAATCGAGAAGACGGCACCGGTCAGCGCCGCGTAAACGAAGAACATGAACGCCGCGACCTGCGCCGAGACGCGCTGCGAGACGAGCACGTAACGGAGCGCGAAGACGAAGGCGAGCTGCGCGAACAGTGCGACGTAGAAGAGCGTCGGGTGATCGCTGACCCAGACCAAGGTCGAGTGTCCGTGGAACCAAATGGCAACGCCGGTGGTCAGCGCGAGCGCTAGGAACATCCATGCGAACACCTGGCGCAGGAAGTCGCGCTCGACGCGCGCATCGGCCCCGAATGCAGTGTCTGCGGCGTAAGTTGGCACCTTCTTCTGTCTCCTCCTGTGTTGTGCGCCTCGGTCAATAATCTAGCTCAGAGCGGCAACCTAAGTGCAAGCCGGCGGCCGGCCGGTCGCCGTCAAGCGCATCCAAAGCTCCCTTACGCGATAGCCTGAAGGTCCGGCGGATCGCCTACTCGGCCCGGGCGCGTAAGCGTCCAATCGGACACCGCACCAGAGCTTCTGGTGGCCCGATCCGGTGGCTGGGAGTGTCACGCCACCCAGGCAAGACACAAAGTCCTGGGACGTTGTAGTTCAGCGGCGATCTATGACCGGGCGGAACCGGGCGAGCCAATGGCTCGCCCGGCCGCATTTCGGAGCCGGTAGCTCTGGGCGCGCCTTGAGTCTGCGGGTCGCTACTGGGGTGCGTTGTAAAAGACGCGCTCGGGCTCGAGCACGAACTTGATGCGCTGTTCGCTGGGCTGGCGGAACGGATACTTGTCGGCGTCGAGGTATTTCTTGGCGAGCGCGTCGATGTGCTCGTCAGCGCCATCGTGGGTCGCCTGGGTCACATTGCCGGTGACCGAGACCCACTCGTAGGGGTTGTTGTCGGCCATGACGGTCACTGTCGCGTTGCCGGCCTTTCGCAGGTTGGCCGGCCAGCTGCGGCCTTCGGCGCTGTTCAGCGTCACGTTGTCGCCTTCGAGGTCGGCCCAGACGATCACCGTCTGCACGGTACCGTCCTCGCGCGGAATCGCCACGTGGGCGTGGTTCTTGCCCGCGAAGATCTCCTTCGGGCGTCCTTCGAGCGTTACTGTCATTTTCTCTCCGATCGAATCGCAGTGACCGTCAACCGGCCGACACAAGCTTGGTCAGCTGAGCATAGCCATGTGGTGCGCGGCCGCCAGAAGGCCTCCGTTGCCTCGTCCCGCCGGCGCCGCTGAGCACGCGAACAGCGTGCTAGCCTCGCCGACAATCGCGCAAAAGTGGGAGGCGTAGTGCGGAAGCCACGAGCTGTCCTGATGGTCGCGACCCTGCTCGCGCTGACAGCCTGGACTGCCGCTCCCGCGATCGCGAGCGGTCAGCCGACGCTCTGGGCGAGCGTCAGCAGCAAGGGCGCCCCGGTGTACAAGGTCCGCCCGCGGACGATCGACCTGGCGGAGGCCTACGGCGGCACTCTGACGCTCACCTGGTCGTCGTGGACGAAGTCCGCCGCAAACGGTTCCGGGGACGCGGTGGCCTCGGGCATGGGCGCCACGACGACGCTCAAAGTCAAGGTCCACGCATCCCGTGTCCGTCACGACAAGTTCACACGCCTCACCGTCACGACGACGGCCTCCAACGGCGCGCCGGACGTCGAAAAGCTCCACCTGACCGCCAACGGCTGGATCACCTAACCCGGCCGGCACCGCCCACAAGCGACCCGGTCCACATAAGCTAGGTTATCGAGCATTAGTCAGGCGTTGAACAGTCGGGCAGACTGTGCGTTCTGCCGCCAAAGCACCGACGTCTCCCCAACCGGCGACGGCCTCAGCGTCCTGATCCAGCGCGCCGGCAGGCCCGCGACGCAGGAGTTCTGGGCGCACGCTAAGTGTCTGCGCGAGCACCTGGAGTCGAGCTTCCCGTTCGACCCGTCGATCTTCGGGGACGACTGGCGGCAGTACGACAACCCACCACGCGCTGGCGCTCCGTAGCGTGAGGGGTTGCTTTCGTACGGTAGCGACGGTCCTTCGGCACCCTTGCTGCCTCCCCGTCCGACCGTCGCCATAGCGTCGTCAGACGATGCCAAAGAAGTATCGGGACGTGAGGAAGGCGCTCAGCGAGGCCGGCTGGCGGGTCGTGCGCCAGACAGGCTCTCACGAGGTCTGGGCGCACGACGACCACGACGCGCGGATCGTTGTAGCGGGCAAGAACAGCGACACAGTGCCCGTTGGGACGCTCGGTAGCATTCGTCGTGCGACGGGCTTGGAGAATCTTCGATGAGCGACTATGTGGTGATCTACGAGCAGGACGGCGACGGCGGCTGGGGTGCCTACCTCCCAGATCTCCCGGGTGTTGTCGCCCTCGGCGCAACCCGATCAGAGGTTAGCGAGCGGATCCAGGAAGCCTTGTCGGCATTCGCCGACGATCTACGCGAGCGCGGCGAGATTCTGCCTCCCCCGCATCACGCCGCGGGCACTGTCGCAGCCTGACGATCGCTCGCTAGGTTATCGAGCACGATGAGCGCAGCCGACGCTGACGAGCCCCTGCTCACCATCGACGAGGCATACCGCGCGACCTACAAGTTCGTCGCCCAATACGCGGCCCGGGAGCGCGACCCCGCTGGGGTCGACGCATTCGTGCTGATGCTCCATGCGATGACGTTGGAGCCCGGTCGAACTCGAGAGACGGCTGACCCCGCGACGTGGGACGACTGGATCGAGGCGGTTCGCGCGGCGCGCGCTACCACGGAGCGCTAATACGCCTGGCGCGAAGTTTTCGCGTGTCCCGGCGCTAGGTATCGAGCATTCAATTCGTCGCGCAACCGCCGCTGCCTCCTCCGCACCACGCTGCCGGCATAGTCGCCGTCTGATCGCCCGCCTCGCGAGCTAGGTTCTACGAACGGCGCGATCGCGTTACGTCAGACTGCGTGGGTGCTCACCGTGTACGGTGCTGCGGTCCTCACGTTCATGATGCTCATGTACGCCCTGGAGCGGCGAGGCCCAGGTTTTGTCGCTGCCTTTGCGTGCGGCTGCGCCTTGTCGAGCGCCTACGGCTTCCTCGCCGGAACCTGGCCGTTCGGAGTGGTCGAAGCGATCTGGGCAGTCATCGCCGTCCGGCGCTACAGCCGCCTTCGTCACGCCGGCGGCACCTAGCGACAGCCGAGCAGCCTTGACCGATGCGGGAGTGGTTCACCTTGCACAGCGTCATCTACCGGCTTGTCTTGGGTGCCGTCGTTCTCGCAGTGGTCATCCCGGTTTGGACGAGCGGGCATCGCCCGATGTGGCCAGTCGCGCTAATCGCCATCTGCGGTGTGACCGCCGCTGGCGTTCTGCTGGCGCGCGAGCCGCATCTGCGCGCCTGGTTGCGCAGCCGATGACCGGCAGCCGTCAGCGAGCGTAGTTCTCGAGTCCGGGCCGGATCTTCTTTTCGTCGAGGAACTGCTTGAGGCCCTCCTCGCGTCCCCCCTCGCGATCGAGGAACTGTGATTGCTCGAGCTTTGCGTAGAGGTAGTCCTCGGAGAGCTCCCAGGCCATGTTGCGGCAGTTCTTGAAGCCGAGCTTCGCCGCGTGCAGCACCACCGGGTTCTTGGCGAGCAGCTCGCGCGCCAGCGCCTCGACCTCGGGGCGCAGCCGTTCGCGCGGCGTGCTCCAGTTGACGAGGCCCATCTCCGCCGCACGCTGGCCGTCGAAGGTGCGCCCGGTCATTATGTAAAGCAGGGCGTCGCGCGTCCCCACGGTCTCGGCGAGTGCACGGCTCACGACGCTGCCGGGCGGGATCCCCCAGTTGATCTCTGACAACCCGAACGTCGCCTCGTCGGCCGCGACAGCGAGGTCGCAGGCGACGAGCGGGGTAAATGCGCCGCCGAAGCACCAGCCGTTGACCATTGCGATCGTCGGCTTCGCGTAGGAGCGGAGCAGCTTGTACTGCCAGTAGTTGCTGTCGCGGCGCACCTTGCGTTGGACGTGCGCCGGCGATCGATCGACCTCGCGGAAGTACTCCTTGAGGTCCATGCCGGCCGAGAACGATTCGCCGGCGCCGCTCAGCACGAGCACGCCGGCCTCGTCGTCGCCCTCGAGTTGCTCGAGCACGTCGATCATCTCGCGGTTCAGCGTCGGGCTCATCGCGTTGCGCTTCTCCGGGCGGTTCAGCTCCACCCAGGCGATCCCCCCCTCGACGAGCACCCGCACCGTCTCCCAGCGATCCTCATAGCTCATCTGCCGACCTCCGGTGTCTCGGTGTCAAAGCCCAGCGAGCGCCCGGCGGTCTCGCGCGCGATCTCGCTCGATCCGCGCCGCGCGCCTGCGGCCTCGTGGTTGGCGCGATTGTCGCACCCGACGTGCGCTGACGGGGCGAGTCGTTGCACAGCCCGTCGCTGGGTTACCGGGCGCTCACGCGGGGTCTGGTCCACAAGCCGCGCGTTGGGGAATGATTACATCGGTGTCCCCCAGCTCCGGCAGCGATACAGCTACAACCGACCCGCACGGCACCTCTTTATGGCGGTGGCTGATAGCTGATGAACGGCACGGGCCGCTGCCGGCGCTACTGCTGGCGCTCACGGTGCTGACGGGCGTCGTTGACGCTGTGAGCATCCTCGCGCTGGGCAGGGTGTTCGTCGCCAATATGACCGGCAACATCGTGTTCGTCGGCTTCGCGATTGGCGGTGCCCCGGGGTTCTCCCTCAGCGCGTCGCTTTCCGCGCTGGGCGGCTTTTTGCTCGGAGCGTTCGCCGGGGGACGCGCGATCGTGGCCAGCGACCGCACGCGCGGCGTCCTGCTGCGCGATGCGGTCGCCTGCGAGGCAGGCCTGCTCGTCGCTGCCCTCATTCTGGGGATCGCAACCGGCACCCCGTTCAGCGAAGCCGTTCGAGACGTGCTCGCGGCGCTGCTGGCCACGGCGATGGGCCTCCAGAACACTGTCGCTCGCAAGCTCGCAGTGCCCGACCTCACGACCACCGTGCTCACGATGACGCTTACCGGCATCGCCGCGGACCCGCAAATGTCGGCTCGCAACCCGGTCGTCGTGCGACGTCTCCTCGCCGTCGCGGGGATGCTGATCGGCGCCATCGTCGGCGCGCTGCTGGTTGTCGGGCTCAGCGCAGTTGCTGCGCTCGCGCTCGCGGCCGGACTTGTCGGCGCAGTGAGCGCTGCCGCGTCGCTCGTGGCCCGGCGTTCAGGGGTCTGGCAGTAGGGCCGCTGGCCAGCTCGCCAAGGCCGTGGCGATGCCGCCGGGCTAGGCGGCGTCGTCGAGCGACTTGGGCTGGCGGTCGGCGCCCGAGCCGGCGACGAAGTGCTGCTCGAGCTCGCCCATGACGCGTGGATCACGCAGCGTCGTGAGGTCGCCGAGCGGCTCTCCGGCGGCGATGTCGCGCAGGAGACGGCGCATGATCTTGCCGGAGCGCGTCTTCGGCAGCTCGTCGGCCCAGATGATTCGCCGTGGGCTGGCCGCCTGCGCGACGCGGCTCGTGACCGCGTCACGGATCTCCGCCTCCAGAACGTCGGAGCCACGAACGTCGCCCTGGAGGCTCACAAACGCGCAGATTGCCTGTCCGCTGTCCTTGTCGTACTGGCCGATCACGGCTGCTTCGGCCACCTGTGGATGGGCGACGATCGCCGACTCGACGTCCGCGGCGGCGAACCGTGAGCCGCCGACGTTGAGGACGTCATCGACGCGGCCTCCGATCCAGAAGTAGCCGTCCTCGTCGATCCGGGCGACATCGCCGACGAAGTAGACGCGCTCGCCGAAGCGTCCCAGGTAGCTCTGCTCGTCGAAGCGGCCAAAGTAGGTCTCCTCGTAGCGCTCATCCTCCTTGTAGAGCGTGCGAAGCATCGCCGGCCAGGGGCGCTTGAGGACGAGATAGCCAGACCTCCCTCGGACAGGTCCCCCGTACTCATCGACGACGTCGGCGTCGATCCCGGGGAGGGGCCGAGTCGCCGATCCGGGCTTGGTCGCGGTGACGCCAGGCAAGGCGGCGATCAACATGCAGCCGGTCTCCGTCTGCCACCAGGTGTCGACGATCGGGCATCGCTGGCCGCCGACGACCGTGTGATACCAGAGCCAAGCCTTGGGGTTGATCGGCTCGCCGACCGTTGCCAGCAGTCGCAGCGAGCTGAGGTCGGACGCCGCCGGGTAGTCGGCGCCCCACTTCATCCACGTTCGGATTATCGTCGGCGCCGTGTAGAGGATCGTCACCTTGCTGCGCTCGATCAGCTCCCAGGCTATGGCCTTGCTCGGGTAGTCCGGTGAGCCCTCATACATCACGCTCGTGACGGCGTTAGCGAGCGCGCCGTATACGACGTAACTATGCCCGGTCACCCACCCGGCGTCGGCCGTGCACCAGAAAACGTCACTTTCGGGTTTGAGGTCGAACACGTATCTGCTCGTCCACGTCACTCCGACGAGATAGCCGCCGGTCGAATGGACAACGACTTTGGGCTTCGCCGTCGAGCCGGAGGTGTAGAGGATGAAGAGCGGGTGCTCGGCGTCGAGCACCTCACAGGGGCAGTCGGGGTCGCTGCTCTCGAGCGCCTCGTGCCACCAGACATCGCGGCCGTCGCGCATCTCGCAGGCCACGCCGGTGTGACGTAGGACGATGATCGTCTGGAGGCCCACCAGGTCGGCGACCGTCTCGTCGACGGCGCTCTTGAGTGCCACCGCCGAGCCTTTGCGCCGCGCGCCGTCGGCCGTGATCAGCGCCTTCGCCCCGCAGAACTCGAGCTGATCGCGGACCGCCGCTGCCGAGAAGCCGTCGAACACGACGTTGTGCGGCGCGCCGATCCGTGCGCAGGCCAGCATCGCGACGACGACCTCGGGCACCATCGGCAGGTAGATCCCAACGATGTCACC
>JBEKBL010000033.1:0-11692 GCA_050015415.1 Solirubrobacteraceae bacterium | reverse complement strand
GAACGAGTGCGCGTGACTCGCGAGATAGGACGCGGTGGCGGTTGCCGCCACCGTGTTCAGCAACGCGGTGCCGAGCGCTCCGCCGACCTGCTGGGTTGCGTTCACGAGTGCGCTGGCTACGCCGGCGTCCTTGTCGTGCACGCCAATGAGGGCCGTGCTGCTCATCGGGACAAAGGTCATCCCCATGCCGAAGCTGACGATGATCTCCGGCGGCAGGACCCCGACCGCATAGCTGCTGTGCACCCCCAGCTGGGTGAACCACAGAAGTCCAGCGGTCGCGAGCGTCAAGCCGACGACCATCGGCAGGCGCGGACCGATCCGCGGCAGCAGCTGGCTGGCAACGCCAGCTCCGAGGATGATCCCGCCGGAAAACGGCAGGAACGCAAACCCGGTGCGCAGCGCTGAATAGCCAAGCGTGCGCTGGAGGAAGTAGGTGAGGAATAGGAAGGTTCCGAGCAGCGCGCACCCGACCAGCAGCGAGGCGAGGAACGAGCCGCCGCGGTTGCGTTCGAGGACGACCCGGAGTGGGAGCAGGGGGTGGCTAACGCGCAGCTCGATGACGACGAAGGCGACCAGTGCCAGCACCGCGCCGATCAGCAGGATGAGCGTGAGCGGCGCGCCCCAACCGTGGGTGCTCGCGATCGTGAACCCGTAAACCAGGAGGAACAGTCCGACGGTGGAGGTCGCTGCGCCCGGCAGGTCGTAGCTCTGCCTGATTTCCGCCTTGCTCTCGCGGATGAACCGGACCGCGGCGAAAGCCGCAGCTATCGCGATCGGGACGTTGATCAGCAAGGTCCAGCGCCAGGAGGCGAATTGCGTCAGCATCCCGCCCAGCACGAGGCCGATCGCGGCGCCGCCGCCGGCAACCGCGCCGTACACGCCGAACGCCTGCGCTCGCTCGCGTGCCTCGGTGAAGGTTACGGTCAGCAGCGACAGCGATGCCGGCGCCATCACGGCAGCGAACGCTCCCTGTACCGCGCGCGCGCCAAACAGCATTGCCTGGTCCTGCGCGAGCCCGCCCAGCGCCGACGCCGCGCCGAATCCGATCAGGCCGATCACGAACATGCGCCGGCGACCGACGTAGTCGGCGATGCGCCCGCCGAGCAACAGTAGGCTGCCGAAGGCAAGCGTGTACGCGCTCAGCACCCACTGCCGATTGGCCACCGAGATATGCAGTGCGTGCTGGGCGGAGGGCAGCGCAACGATGACGACGGACGCGTCGAGCACGATCATCAGCTGCGCGATCGCGATCACTGCGAGCGACCACCAACGGCGCGGGTCCGCTGCGTCGGCCGGCTCGGGGTCGCGCGAGATCAGGGTGTCGGTCGCCATCGGCTTGCTCCTTGGTCGAGGTCCCGCTACAATCGGAGCGGTCGTTCCGGTTCGACCGGAACTATACGGAACTTCAGTTCCGTTTGTCAACACCCAAATTTGTGGACGAGGCGATGATCGCGGACCCCGAAAGCGAGCACGTCACGGAGGTCGAAGGACGAGCGAAAGGCAGCGCCGTTTCGCGGCCGCTGCGCGCTGACGCTGCGAAAAACCGTGAACGGATCCTCGAAGCAGCCGAGGCGACCTTCACCGCAGAGGGCGTGTCGGCGCCGATCGACGCGGTGGCCCAGCGGGCCGGCGTCGGTGTCGGGACCGTTTACCGCCATTTCCCGACCAAGGAAGCGCTGTTCGAGGCGATCGTGACAGCGCGTCTCGACGAGCTCTGTCAGCAGACCAGACAGCTCGCCGCGGGCGAAACACCCGCCGAGGCGGTGTTCGATTTCCTGCGGGAGTTCGGCCGCCAAGCATCGGCCAAGCAAGACCTGTTCGACGCAATGGACGCCGCCGGGCTTGATATCAAGTCCGCCTGCGCGGCGAGCGTCGACGAGCTGACGCGGGGTATCGACCTGCTGCTCGAACGGGCAAAGCTGGCCGGCGCTGTACGAGACGACGTCGAGACCGGAGCGGTGATGGCGCTGATCGTCGGCGCCTGCCATTCCAAGCAGGACGACCTCGCATGCCAGCGGATGGTCGAGATCGTCTGCGACGGGATCCGCAGGCCCACCGTCGCCGCTTAAGTCGTTCGCGCTGGGACGTGTGCGAGCTCACCACCTGAGGTGAGCTGAGCGAACGACTGCGGTCGGCTGCTGCCCGTATGTTTAGTCAACGATGCGAAGACATCCCGGATTTGGCGCTGGGTGGCTGCTGTCAGCGGTGCTGGTCGTGTCCATCGCCGGGGTCGCGAGCGCCGGTACCGATCGCTTTCCCGCCGCGATATACCCGCCACCGGTGAGCTCCGTCGCCGGTGGTGCGCTGGCCGCATGCCCCAACCCGGCCGGCCTCGAGCCCTTTGACCGCTCGGCCAAGGAGAGCGCGCTGCGCGCTGCGAACAACTACGGCCGCGTCAGTCTCGCCGTCGATTTGCGCGACTCGGACCGCGCGTGGTGGCCTCGGCTGCGCGAGCTGTGGCGATCGGGGCGCCCGGCGGCTGGGGCGAGCGGCGAGGTGGCCCGTGGCCCCTCGCCCGGACCAACGACCGGGTACGCGGTGATCGTGCGGTACTCCTGCGGGCCGGCGCTCATCAGGAAGTCGGTCGCCGTGTATCTGGCACCGCGGCAGCGCCACAGCTGCGACGCCTGCGTCGCCAGCGTTTACTTCATCGATCGTCGCGGCCGCGCCTTGATCTATTGGCTGAACTGAGCCCGCCGGCCGCTAGGTCGCCTTCTCGCACACCAACAGTCCGAGCTTCACCTCCTCGTTGTAGGCGGCGAGCGTGGCCGGACTCAGGCTCGAAGAAAAGTCCCGCGCTTCCTTGAGCTTGTTTGCTAGCAGCGGCGGAATGGCCGCTCGCAGCAGTTCATTCTCCCTGCCGAGCGCCCGCAGTAGTGCTGCATAGTCCGCACGGTCCTGGGACGGGACCTTGAGTGCCCGAAGCTCGTGCAGCTGTCTGACGTAGATCGTCAGGTCCCTCGCGACTTCACGGCCAAACGAGGGCAGGTTCTTGATCGACGTGGGCGAGGGGCCGAGAGCGGTTTCGGCTCGGTAGCAGATGAGATTCGCGGCGTTGACGAACTGGCGGCTGGATGGGCCCCCCGATCCGCACGCGGCAACGAGGGCGGCAAGAACGCTGACCACAGCTATGACTCGGATACGTGACACGAATTCGCTCGCTGTTCGATCGACTCTGACGTGTTACCCGGCGACTGCCCGCGCCAGCTCGCCGAGCACCGCCACCATGTCGACGTCGTCGTGCACGAGGTGCTGCAGCATCGCTCGCTGGACGCCGACCTTCTCGTACGCGCCGAGCTTCTCCGCGACCTGCTCGACGCTGCCGACGAGCTGGGGCGGCCCGCCCAACGCAGTGAAGTCGGTCCATGCACGCAAGCGGTCCTGCGCCTCGGCCTCGTCGCGTCCGACTGCGCAGCCGATCAGCATCGAGAACGTGAGCGGATCGCGCCCGGCACTCTCGGCTGCCCGCCTGACGATCGCGCACCGCTCGCGCGCCTCTTCGATGCTCGGCACCACCGTGTTGTACTCGTCGGCGAAGCGGACGGCCGCGCGGACCGAGCGCGGCTTTGCGCTGCCCCCGACGATGATCGGCGGGTGCGGCCGCTGGACCGGTTTCGGCCAGACGTCGTCGGCGTCCGTCCACTGCCGGCTGATCTCCTCGAGCTGCCGCTCGAACTCGTCGAAGCGCTCCGGCGCCGGCTTGAACGGGAAGTCGTAGACGGTGTGCTCGGACTCAAGCCAGCCGGCGCCGACGCCGAGCTCGACGCGTCCGCCTGAGATGTGGTCGACCGTAACGACCGACTTGGCAAGCACCGAGGCGGGCCGAAACGTCGTCGGCGAGACGAGCGTGCCGAGCCGCAGCCGCTCCGTCCTAGCCGCGAGTGCTGCGAGCGTGCCCCATGCGTCGAGCGCTCCCACCGGCTTGCCCTCCAAATGTATCGGGCCGTAGTGGTCGGAGCGGAACAGCCCCTCGAGCCCGGCGGCCTCTGCCGCGAGCGCCAGCGCCAGCCAGCCGTCCCAGTCGAGGCCCTCCTGACCTTCGAACATCACGCAGATTCGCATCGCCGCGCTCCCGCCTGCCCCGACAACGGCACGCTCACCTCAGCTTTCCGTGATCCGCGCCCCAGACTCGACATCAAAGAGGAGCGCCGCTCCGGGCTTGACGTGCAGCTGGATCGTGTCACCGGTCTTTGGGGCGCTGTTCGGATCCACGCGCGCCACGATGTCTGGCGTCGCAGTCAGCGAATCGCTGACGTTCTCGGCGAGCTGGGAGTAGATATAGGCCTCGGCACCGAGCTCCTCAACGAGGTTGACGACCGCTGGGATGCCGTTGCCGTTGCCGGCGAGCGTCAGGGTCTCGGGCCGCAGCCCGACTGTGACCGCTCCGTCTCCGGCGGCGGTCAATAGCGCGCGCGGGATCGGCACAACGGTCGAGCCGATAGTGACGCCGTCGTTGCCCACCGTCCCCTCGATCAGGTTCATCGCCGGCGAACCGATGAAGCCGGCGACGAAAGCGTTGACCGGCTCGTCGTAAAGCACTCGTGGCTCGTCGACCTGCTGGAGGACGCCGTCCTTCATCACCGCCACACGATCACCCATCGTCATCGCCTCAACCTGGTCGTGTGTTACATAGACGGTGGTGATGCCGAGTCGCCGCTGAAGTGCGGCAATCTGGGTTCTCGTGGCAACCCGTAGTTTCGCGTCGAGGTTCGACAGCGGCTCGTCCATCAAGAAGACCCGCGGCTGACGCACGATCGCGCGTCCCATCGCGACGCGCTGACGCTGACCTCCCGACAGCTGGCCCGGCTTACGGTCGAGGTATTCCTCGAGATCGAGGATCTTTGCAGCCTCCCGCACGCGCGTTTCGATCTCGGATTTCTTCAGTTTCGCGATCTTCAGTGCGAAGGCCATGTTGTCCGAGACGTTCATGTGCGGGTAGAGCGCGTAGTTCTGGAAGACCATCGCGATGTCGCGGCTCCGCGGCGGCAGGCTCACGACGCTCTTCTCGTCGATGAAGATCTCGCCCTCGTCGACCTCCTCGAGGCCGGCGAGCATTCGCAGGCTCGTCGTCTTGCCGCACCCGGACGGCCCGACGAGCACCAGGAACTCGCCGTCGCCCACCGTGAGATTGAGGCGGTCGACCGCCTTGCGTTTGCTCTTCGGGTAGATCCGGCTCGTGTCCTTGAAGGTCACAGTGGCCATGAAGGTCCTTTCGATCTGACATGTGAGGTTGCCTCACACGCGTCAGCTACCGGTGAACGGGCTAATGATCCCGGCGCCTGGTGTCGCTCGCGGCTCAAGTGCCGGCGCCGGACAGCGACGCCAATCGGCGCCATGTAGGTTTCTCGCGCGTGGAGTTTCTCGTGGAAATCGATATCAGCCTGCCCCCTGGCCTCGACGAGGCGCTCCTGGAGGCGGAGGTCGCGCGCGGTGGCGAGCTCGCGGACGCGGGCATGCTCCGCGCAGTCTGGCGCGTCCCCGGTCGGTTTGCGAACCGAGCCATCTGGAGTGCGGACGATGCCACGGCTCTCCATGCAGCACTCGTCAGCCTGCCGCTGTGGCCCTACATGGACGTGCGCGTGACCGCGCTCGCTCGTCACGCGCTCGCCGACCGCTGCCCGGGTCTCCCAGCCGGTCTGGCACCAGCGGAGGCTGGCACGGGCTGACTTCTCAGTACGTGGTGCCAACGGAGCCATCGGCTCGCAGTAACTCCTCTGCGTTGAAGGGCCGGTCGGCGATCGGTGCCACCAGGGCATGATTCTCGACCAGGCTGATGCCCAGGCCGGGAGCTTCTGGAATCTCACAGTAGCCCCCAGTGCGCGTGACGGCGGTCGAAAACGCTGCCGCGGACGAGGTTGGATCCTCCTCTTGGGGCAGGTACTCCATCGTCACGAGGTTCTGGATCGTCGCGCAGAAATGCAGCGTCGGC
The DNA here is from genome assembly GCA_050015415.1 of Solirubrobacteraceae bacterium. Taxonomy (GTDB): domain Bacteria; phylum Actinomycetota; class Thermoleophilia; order Solirubrobacterales; family Solirubrobacteraceae; genus Palsa-513. Next base: position 5,763 of record JBEKBL010000033.1, on the reverse strand, counting down.
GCGCTGAGCCCGGGTCCGAGCACGTTGTGCGGCGTCACGCCGCAGTGGTGCGCCTCGGCGATCGCTGCGACCTTCCGGCAGGCCGATAGGCCGCCCGCCAGCCCGACGTCGGGGCGGACGAGGATCGCCACGTTGCGTGAGAGAAGCTCGCTGAACTCCCAGATCGAGCAGAGACGCTCACCCATCGCGATCGGGGCGTTGACACGCCTCGCGATCTCGGTCTGAGTGTCGATCGAATCGATCTGCACCGGGTCTTCAATGAACAGCGGGTGGAATTGCGCAAGGGCGTTGCAGACGACGATCGCCTTGGTCGGATCGAGCTTGCGGTGGAGCTCGAAGATCAGGTCGATCTCATCGCCGCCGGCCTCGCGCGCTGCGGCGGCCATCGAACAGGTCGAGCTCACGAGCTTCTCGATTGACAGGTCCTCGTAGCCGTGAGCGAGCGGGTCGAACTTGACCGCGGTGAAGCCTTCCTCGACGGCCCAGTTGACCGACGAGACGATGTCATCCGGGGTGCCACCGCCGACGAGGACGTGCAGGCGCACGCGATCGCGAGTGCGACCGCCGATCAGCTCCCAGACCGGTACGTCGAGGGCCTTGCCCTTGATGTCCCACAATGCAAGATCGATCGCGGACACCGCGCCTGCGAGCAGGTTGCCGCGAAACGGCCGCGCGCGATACGCGAGATGCCAGAGGTGCTCGATACGAAAAGGGTCGGCGCCGATCAGCAGCGGTGCGAGCTCATCCAGGGCGCCGGCGACCCCTCTGGGGTACCCCCAGCACCCGGACTGCCCAAGACCGGAGATGCCGGTGTCAGTAGTCAGGCGAACGAGCGTGTTCTCTGCGGCGAGGAGGTCGGCACCGACGCCAAGCACCTCGACCGAGGCAATCTTCATCCTCCCTCCAATCGTCCTTGCGTGCGCCACACGGTAGCGGTCTGGATCTGGCGGCGCCGCGCTCAAACGACCTGTCGCGTTCGCAAGTGAGGTGCTCAACGCACTCCTCCGGTCTTGCAGGCGCCTGAGCGACGGCACTGGCGAGGTGCTTCGCCGCCTCTATCGGCGGCGACTGCCCGCACGCAACCCTTCGTCCCGATCACGATCCCCATGCTTCGTTGGCGCTTCGAGCAGCGCTGGACACTGTGTTGTTAGCTCCCCATCCCGTTGCTTGCGTCGACGTCCCGCCCGGAACCGCTGGCGTTCCGTCGCCCCGTGGTTCTGGCTTGACAGCCGTGCGACGCGTGCTGTAACGTCGGCGCGCGTTGAAACATTACAACCGTGCCGACGCGCGGCACACTAACAGATGGGGTGTTGGAGCGAGAGACCTCGCAAAGGCGCCGTAATTAGGTCAGGGACGCAGCAGTTTGCCTGCGGCCAAATCGTTGGGAGAGGAGATGCAATGACTAGACGGACACCCGTCCGGCTGGGCAGGAAGCTTGCCGCGGTAGCCGGCGCTTCGGCGCTCGCCGTCGGCGTTTTTGGCGCCTACGCGAGCGAATCAGGCGCGGCGGTCGCCCACAAGGCTGCCGGCGGCAACCTCAGTATTACCTTCAGCACGTTCGACTACACGACGCTGGACGCTGGCCTCCAAGCTTGGGAGGCCCTGAACCCGAGCGTGCACGTCACGGTCGCTGATGACTCGAACAACCCGACCACGTACGTACCGGCTCTGCAAGCGGAGAAGGCGGCGGGCAACGAGCCCGACATCAACGAGTCCTACGACGCTGAGACGCCGACCCTCGAGGTCGACGGATTGGCCGGGGATATGAAGAATGTCCTCACCTCCAGCGGGATCTACCCGGTGAGTTACTGGTACAAGCCGTTCATTGGGGCTTACATTCCGGTCACCTCGACCGGCGGCGTGACCGTCGGTGACCCGTACGGCGTGCCGCTTGAGGCTGACGCCACGGTGCTTCTCTACAACGAGAACGAGTTCAAGGCGGCGCACCTCGCGTTCCCGAAGGACGGCTGGACCTGGCAGCAGATGCTGGCCGACGCTAAGAAGCTCCGTAAGGGCAGTGGTGCCACGCAGTCGCAGTACGGCATCTGCCTGCGCTCGGACTGGCAGGCTCTGTACAACCACGTCATGCAGGCCTACGGTGCAACGGCCTTCACGCAGACCAAGGCGGACTTCGACTCGAAGGGCGCAATCGCCGCGTGGAAGCTGCTGCTCACTCCATTCGAGAACGGCGACGCCGTTCCAGAGTCGCAGATCGGCGCCAACGCCGCGGGCGACTGTGGTGGTGTCTTCGAGTCCGGCGAAGCCGCAATGGCAATGGCCGTCCGCGGCGGCGCTGCAGGTTACGCCGCAACCATCGGCAACAAGTTCAAGTGGAACGACGTGACGATGCCGGAGATCAAGGTCGGCAAGGGCAAGCCGGTCATCCCGTCCGGTGGCGGTAGCGTCAGCTTCACCATGTCGCCTGCCGTACTGAACGGTGGTCCCGACCTGGCGAACGCCGAGTCGTTCATGAAGTACCTGTTCTCGGCCGCTGGTCAGAAGGTGCTCGAGGACACGTTCGGTGTCATTCCATCGGTTCCATCCCTGAACACCGCCAAGGCTGAGTGGCGTCACCTCGCGGGTGGTCCTGGTCCGAACGAGTCGTTCCCAACCAACAACGCCCCATGGTCGATCGACGCCGCTGCGGCGCTGATCGCCCCGAACCCGCCCGGCACCGTGTTCACACTGTCGAACACGGCCGTCCCGAACATGGTTCAAAGCGTGACTACGGGAGGCGAGAGCCTGACGTCCGCGCTGAGCACGTTGCAGTCACAGTTGACCGCGGCATATGCGAACCAGTAGGAACGGCACGTTAGTACTGGGCAAAGAGTGAGATGAATGCAGAACGGTCGGCTCAGCGATGATCCGGCCGTTCTCATTCTTCTGGCGTGAGTAGTTGATGTGAAGGTGGAACGGTCGGCTCGAAGATGAGCCGGCCGTTCTCATCTACCGACCAACTGGTAATGATTCTCGAGCCCCAAACCCGCAGACCATCAAGTAGCGGCCTCCATGCCTGAACCCTCCATCGCGAACAACGCTCCCACGGCCTCCGCCGTGCCCAAGCGCCGGCGCAGCGGCCGTCGCGACGGCCGCTCGGCCATTCTGATGATGGGCCCGAACCTCGGGATGTTCAGCCTCTTCATCGTGATTCCGATCGTCGCCGGGATCTATCTCAGCTTCACGACGTGGAACATCGACAACTCGCCAAAATGGGTCGGATTCGCCAACTACACGAGGATGTTCAACGACCCGATTGTCGGCGTCGCCGTGGGCAACACCGTGAAGTTCATGCTGTTCGGCGTCATCCCGACGGTCCTGATCGCGCTCGGCCTGGCGATGCTGATAAACGTTCGCTTTCGCTTCGTCGGCGTCGTGCGCTCGCTTTACCTGATTCCTGCGGCGATGTCCTTCGCCGCCTCGGCGATTGTCTGGCGCTACATCTTTCTCGACGGTCCGGGCTACGGGGTCGTCAACTGGGTCATCTCGCAGTTCGGTGTTCCTCCGCCGGACTGGCTCGTCAGCACGACGTACGCGCTGCCGGCGCTGGACGTCATCGCGATCTGGCTGAGCCTGCCGGTGGCGACGATCCTGTACCTCGCGGCGCTGCAGCGCATTCCTGCGTCGGTCATCGAGGCCGCAACGCTCGATGGCGCCGGCCCGATCAGGCGGGTCCGCTACATCATCTGGCCGATGGTGCGGCCGATGACGATCCTTGTCGCGATCGTTGCGCTTTTGTCGTTCACAAACGGATCGTTCGACCTCGTCAACATTCTTACTCCGACGGGCGGCACGAACTACGCCACGACGACACTGATCTTTTACATTTACCAGGAGGCCTTCGCGTACGGACTGTATGGCTACGCTGCGGCTCTGGCGGTTTTGCAGATCGTGCTGATCGGCGGCGCCCTGGCCGCGCTGCGGGTCTTTTACTTGATGGGGAATAGGCGCCGCTGATGGTTCCCTCAAAGCTCACGCATTCCGCTCGTATTCTGTTCGCGACGCTTGCCGGGCTGCTGATGGCAGCCCCGCTCCTCTACATGCTCACGAACTCGCTGATGACGGCTTCGCAGACCTCGGATCTGACGCCCCAGCTCATCCCGCACAATTTCGATTTGCACTTCAGCAACTACACGGCGGCCCTGTCCGGGCCGACGAAGGTGATCTACGCCCAGAGCTTCATCAACTCGGTGATCTTTACGTTTTTTGTGGTTTTGCTGCAGTGGGCGCTTTGCGTCAGCGGCGGTCTTGTGATTGCAAAGATGCGCTTTCGCTCGCGCAGCGTGATCACGGCGTTGCTCGGGGTGTCACTGTTCATACCGATCTTGACGACGCTGATCCCGACTTTCTTTGTCACGCTCAAGCTCGGCATCGTCAATACATATCCTGGTTTGATCCTTCCTATCGTTGCTCAGACCGGGTTTGGAACGTTGCTTTTCCGTCAGTACATCTCGCAGATGCCGGAGGAGCTTTTTGATGCTGCGCGAATCGACGGCGCGAACTGGTGGATGATTTTGCGCAGGATGGTGATTCCGCTGGCTCGACCGGCGACCGGTGCGTACGTCGCGATTTCGGTTTTGACGGCCTGGAACATGTATCTGTGGCCGTTGGTCGAGGCCCAGTCGGGGCATCTCGAGGTTCTAACCCAGACGCTGGCGAGCCTGGGGAATCAGACGTTTGGGGCGACGAGTCCGCAGAACATCGTCTACGCCGCGATTGTGATTGTCACTCTGCCGATGATTCTCGTATTCCTGGCGGTTCAGCCCGCTTTTGTTCGGGGCCTTACGGGTTCGGGAGTCGAGTGACGATGGTCCGACATGGCTTCACGACGCCGCGAGGCGCCGGGCGTGGCTGAGCGCGACGGAGAGGTCTCGGCTTACGCCGGGTTTGTCGGCGCGCGCGCGGTGGTCACCGGCGGCGGGCAAGGCATCGGTGCTGCCATTGCGACGGGCCTCGCAGACCGCGGGGCGCACGTTGTCGTGAGCGGTCGCCGCAAAGCGACCCTTGACGCGGTCCGCGCGTCGATCATTGCCGAGGGCGGCTCGGCCGAGGTCTGCGTCGGCGACGTCACCGACCCCGAGCATGTTCATCAGCTGATGGCGCTGGCCGGCGGCAGCGAGGGCGTGATCGACATCCTCGTCAATAACGCAGGCATACCCGGTCCGACTGCACCGCTGGTCGACGTGACGCTTGCGGAGTGGGAGGAGACAATCGCCGTCAACCTGACTGGGGTGTTCCTTGCCTGCAAGGTGGCCGTTCCCTACCTCGAGCGCGCCGCTCACGGCAAGATCGTCAACATCGGTTCGGTGACGGGTAAGCAACCGCTCGTGAATCGCGCGCCATACGCGGCGGCGAAGCTCGGTGTGGTCGGTCTAACGCGCACACTCGCGCACGAGCTCGGACCGAGCGGGATCAACGTCAACGTAATCTCGCCGTGGCTGGTCGGGGGTGAGCGCCTCGACAGCGTGATCGTCACGATGGCCAAGGAGCGCGGTCTCAGCACCGATGGGCTTCGCGCGGAGATGACCGCCGGCACCGCTTTCAAGCGGACCGTCTCAGAAGCGGATGTCGTGGAGATGACGCTGTTTCTCTCCTCGACGGCGGCCAGCAGCATCACCGGCCAGGACATCAACGTGTCTGCTGGCGCGGTGATGTACTGATGGACACGGCACCTCGCAGGGTTTGAGAGGCGTGCGGCTGCGGTGAGTGATCCGACAATCGGCCTAGTCGGTTGTGGTGGCATGGGTCACCGGCACTTGCGCGCCT
>JBEKBL010000032.1:0-13455 GCA_050015415.1 Solirubrobacteraceae bacterium | reverse complement strand
AATCCGGCGACCTCACCACCAGCTGGCTCGAGCAGGCGCTCGCATGACCGGGTCCGTCGAGCTCGTCGATACGACCATCCGCGACGGCAACCAGAGCCTTTGGGGAGGAACCGGTCTTACGACGAGCGACATCCTCGCCGTCGCGCCGGTCGTCGACCGGGTTGGCTTTCACGCCCTCGACTTCACGTCGAGCACGCATCTCGCGATCTCGGTTCGCTACCACCACGAGGATCCGTGGGAGCGGTTGCGACGCGCTGCGGCGGCAATGCCAAAAACGATGCTCACGTTCCTCACCACCGGCACGCGCTTCATATCGTGGAAGCCGGCCAGCGACGAACTGCTGGCGATGGCCTTCAGGACGGTGGTGACCAACGGCGTCCGCCGCTTCCAGATCATGCATCCGGCCAACGACGTTGCGACGCTGTCGGCGCTCGCGGGTCTCGCGCGCGCTGCCGGCGCCGAGGAGGTCGTGCTCGCACTCACCTATTCGGTCAGCCCTGTTCACGACGAGGCGTACTTCGAGCAGCGGATCGCCGAGCTCGCAAAATGCGAGCACGCGGACCGGTTCTACCTCAAGGACCCGGGCGGGTTGCTAGTGCCGGCGCGAGCGGCGAGGCTTGTGGCGATGCTGGTCGCCGCAGCCGGCGGACGGCCGGTCGAGGTGCACTCGCACTGCACCACCTCGCTCGCGCCGCTGGTCTACCTCGAGGCGCTGCGAAGCGGCGCGCAAACGCTGCACACAGCGGTGCGCCCGCTGGCGCTCGGGACCTCGCAGCCGTCGGCGGAGATGACGCTCGCCAACGCGCGCGCGCTCGGCTACAGCGACCGCATCGACGATCTCGCGCTCGCGGAGATGTCGAGCTATTTCGGCTCGCTCGCCGCCGAGAAGGCACTGCCGACTGGCGTGATGGCCGAATACGACGAGGCCTACTATCGCCACCAATTGCCCGGTGGCATGGCCAGCACGCTGCGCCGGCAGCTCGAGGAGATGCGGCGCGCCGATCTGTTCGACGCCGCGCTGGAGGAGGTGGCGCGCGTGCGAGCCGAACTCGGCTACCCGATCATGGTGACGCCGCTGTCACAGTTCGTCGTGACCCAGGCCGTGATGAACGTGGTCAGCGTTGGCGGACGCTATGCGACCGTACCCGACGAAGTGGTGCGACTGCTCCTCGGCCAGTTCGGTGACCCGCCGGCGCCACCTGACCCAGACGTGGCGGACCTGGTCCTGTCTTCGCCGCGCGCCGCAGAGCTGCGCGAGCTCGAGCCGCTCTCGCTCGACGGGGCTCGCACGCGATTCGGGCGGCGGATCTCCGACGAGGAGCTGTTGCTCCGCGTCACGATGCCAGAGGATCAGGTGGAGGCGATGCTTGCCGCCGCGGCCACGCCGACGGTCATCCCGGTCCGGCCCCGGCATGCGCCGCTCGTCGGCCTGTTGCGTGAACTCGACCGCCGCCCGTCGACCAGCTTCGTCAGCCTGCGCAAAGGCGCCGAGTTCATCGAATGGCGACGCAGCGAGGGGCACAGCAATGCTCGCTGAGGCGCGAGGCTTCATGTTCGATCTCGACGGAACCCTCGTGCAGCGCTCGCGCGACGGCTTGGCAGCGCTTCCGGGAGCCGCTGAGGTGATCGCCGCGGTTCGCCGGTCGGGCCGCCCTCTCGTTGTGTTCACGAACGCAAGCCACGTCGGGCCGGCGGCGATCGCTCGCGAGCTGCGTCAGGCGGGTCTCGAGGTCCGCGACGACGAAGTGATCACCCCGGCGTCGACGTGCTCGCCGACGCTGATGCCGCCGACGCGGGCGCAGTCTTCGTGGCGCACGTCGACGAGGCGGCGCTTGGCGTGCTGGAGCGGGCGGCGCGCGCTGTGCAGCGCGGTGCCGCTTTCCTGACTGCCAACTACGCGGCCGCGTACGCCGGTCGCGACGGGCCTATTTTCAGTCGCGGCGCGATGGTCACAGCGGCGATTGCGAAAGCCGCCGGGCGGCGGCCGACGATCGTCGGCAAGCCGTCACGTGCCGCATTGCGAGAGGTGACATCGCGGCTCGGCGTCGCTGCTGCGTCGATCGCCGTGATCGGAGATGACCTCGGCATGGACGTCGCCCTCGGACGGCTCGGAGGCTCGACGACCGTTCTCGTACGCTCGGGGATAAGCGGGGAAACCCCTGATCCGGGCGGGCTGACGGGGCCTGACCTCGTGGTCGACGGTATCTCCGACCTGATCTCGATGCTCGGCTAGAGGCCAACGGATGCCGGCCCGCTCAACCTCCCCTGCAGATGCACCGACGCCCATCTGGACGCCGCCGGCCGACGTCCGCGACCGGACCGCGATCGGACGCTACCTGCAGTGGCTCGAGCAAGCACACCAGCGTTCGTTTGCCGGGTACGACGAGCTGTGGCGCTGGTCGGTCGACGACCAGGCCGGGTTCTGGGAATCGATCTGGCAGTTCTTCGAGGTCAGGACGCACGCCCCCTACATGAGCGTCCTCGATTCGGCGGAGATGCCCGGGGCGCGCTGGTTCGAAGGCGCGCTGGTCAACTACGCCGAGCATCTGTTCGGCGACGCCACGGATGGCGAGCGTGTCGCGCTCGTCGCGCACTCGCAAACGCGGCCGATCGTTGAGTTGACCTTCGCCGAGCTCCGAGACCAGGTGGGTCGGGCCCGCGCCGGCCTCGAGCGCCTCGGCGTTGGGCGCGGCGATCGGGTCGTCGGCTACCTTCCCAACGCGCCTGAGACGCTGATCGCGTTCGCCGCAACGGCGAGCCTCGGAGCGGTTTGGGCGAGCTGTGCACCAGAGCTGGGTGCGCGGGCTGTCATCGACCGGCTTGCGGTACTGGCGCCGAAGGTGTTGATCACCGTGGGCGGCTACGGGTTCCGCGACAGGATGATCGATCGCCGCACCGAGGTCGCGGCGATTCGTTCAAAGCTACCCAGCCTCCGCCATGTCGTACACCTCCCCTACGGACCATTCGCGGTGCCTGCGAGCACGACCTGGGAGGACCTCACCGCCGAGGCGGCGCCGCTCGCGTTCGAGGCTGTGCCGTTCGACCATCCGCTCTACGTTCTGTTCTCCTCCGGCACCAGCGGGCCGCCCAAGGCGATTGTCCACGGACACGGCGGGATCCTCCTCGAGCATCTCAAGTCGCATGCCCTGAGCTGGAATGTCGAACCTGGCGGCCGCCTACTGTGGTTCACGACGACGTCGTGGATGATGTGGAACGCGCTGGTGTCCGCGCTGTTGCTGCGAGCGTCGATCGTCATGGTCGATGGCGACCCGACCTGGCCGCAACTCGACCGCCAATGGCGTATCGCCGAGGCGACGCGTCCGAGCGTGATGGGTGCGAGCCCAGCATTTGTGATGGCCTGTCGCCGCGCGGGGATCACGCCTGGTGGCGACTTCGACCTCAGCTCGATCCGCGTGTTTGCGACCGCCGGATCGCCGCTACCGGCTGAAGGCTACGAGTGGCTGTACGAGCAACTCGGCCCGGAGATGCTCCTGATCAACGGCTTGGGTGGCACCGACGTTTGCAGCGCGATCGTCGGCGGAGGCCCGTTGCAGGCGGTTTACGCAGGCGAGATCTCCGGGCGCTGCCTTGCCGTCGCGGCTGACGCGTTCGACAGCGACGGCAACCCGGTGCTCGACGAGCTCGGCGAGCTCGTCATCACCCGACCGATGCCGTCGATGCCGGTCGGACTGTGGGACGACGAGGATGGATCGCGCTACCGCGACACCTACTTCAGCACGTTCTCGGGGGTCTGGCGGCAGGGTGACTGGATTCGCTTCACGACACGCGGGACGTGCGTCGCGACGGGTCGTTCTGACGCGACGCTCAACCGCGCCGGCGTGCGACTGGGAACCGGCGAGTTTTACGGCGTCATCGAGGAGTTGCCCGAGGTTCTCGACAGCGTCGTGATCCACCTCGAGGACGACGGTGGCGGGCCAGGCGAGCTGCTGCTGTTCGTCGCTCTGGCGCCAGACGCGGCACTCGATGACAGACTTCGTGCCGCGATCGCCGACGCGCTGCGCACGCAGCTTTCGCCGCGGCATGTGCCTGACACGATCGTGCCGGTCAAAGCGGTCCCCCGAACATTGACCGGAAAGAAACTCGAGACCCCGCTGAAGCGGATCCTGCTCGGCACCCCCCCAGAGCTCGCGGCAAGCGTCGACGGGCTGCTCGATCCGGGCGCGCTTGACGAGTTCGTCGCCTACGCCGCGAGGAGACAGCAGTAGCAGGGCCTGGAGCCGGTCCAGCGCGCCGAAACTCCCCGAGCCCACCCATAGGCAACAGCTATCGGAACCGCACAAGATTCGTATTGTGTTCTGGTCGCGGGCAGTGGCATGCTGCCCGGGGCCGTGAGGTTCGGACGAGAGGGTGTGGGAGTGCCGGAGTTCGAATACACCGGCTTTCCGTCGCACGTGGTGTTCGGCGTGGGCTCGACGGAGCGCCGGCAGCTTGCGCGCGTGATCGACGCTCTCGGCGCGAAGCGCATCCTGCTGATCGCCGCCGAGCCGGAGCGGGCGCTCGCCGATCGCATCGCCGACGCACTCGGCACGCGGATCGCCGGACGCTTTTCGCAGATCCGCGCGCACGTGCCGATCGAAATCGCGATGCAGGCCCGCGAGGCCGCGCACGCCACGCAGGCCGACTGCCTCCTCTGCGTGGGCGGTGGCTCCACGACCGGGACGGCGAAGGCGGTCGCGATGGAGAGCGGCGTGGACATCGTCGCGGTTCCGACGACCTATGCCGGCTCGGAGGTGACACCGGTCTGGGGGCTGACCGAGAACGGCCGCAAGACGACCGGCGTCGACCTGCGCGTCTTGCCGAAGCTCGTGATCTACGACCCGGCCCTGACTGTTTCGCTGCCGGCCGAGCTCTCCGCCGTCAGCGGTCTCAACGCGCTCGCGCACTGCGCCGAGGCGCTCTGGACTGCCAAGCGCAACCCGATCACCTCGCTGATCGCCGAGGAGGGCATCCGCGCGCTCGCCGAGGGACTTCCCGCGATCCTCGCGGACCCCACCGATCTAGATGCGCGCTCGCACGCGCTCTACGGCGCCTGGCTCGCCGGCAACGCCTTCGCGACCGCGGGCTCCGGCATCCACCACAAGATCTGCCACGTGCTCGGCGGCGCCTACGACCTGCCGCACGCCGAGACGCACGCGGTCGTGCTGCCCTACGCGACGTCGCTCGCCGCGCCGCGACTCGACGGCGTCGACGCGCGGATCGTCGCCGCACTGGGCGGCGACGGTGACAGCGCCGGCGAGGCGATCTTCGTCTTCGAGCGCGAGCTCGGTGCGCCCGTCTCCCTGCGCCAGCTCGGACTGCCCGAGAGCGAGCTCGCTCACGCCGGCGAGCTGATCGCCGAGGCGGTGGCCGCCCTGCCGGGGCCGCCGTCGCGAGCGGCGATCGACGCGCTCCTGCGGGCGGCATTCGACGGCGCGCCACCCCGGTCGGCGATGATCGTCGCATGAGCGCTACCGGCCAACAGACGGAGCTTCGCCGGCGCGAGGCCGCGCTGACCGAACGCGTCCTTTCGAGCTTCGACGGCACGCCCTCGCCACGCCTGCGCGAGCTGCTGCAAGGCCTCGTCCGCCACCTCCACGCGTACGCGCGCGACGTGCGCCTGACCGCCGCCGAGTGGGAGTACGCGATCGCCTTCCTCACGCGCACCGGCCAGATCTCCAACGACAAGCGCCAAGAGTTCATCCTGCTCTCCGACGTGCTTGGCCTCTCGATGCTCACGATCGGTATCAACGCGCCGTCCGATCCGCTGGCGACCGAGCCAACGGTGTTCGGACCCTTCTTCGTCGAGGACGCTCCGCTGATCGGATACGGCGGTGATGCCGCTCAGGGTGCCGTCGGCGAACCGTGCTGGGTCGAGGGGCGCGTCACCGACACGCACGGCGAGCCACTCGGCGGCGCCGAGATCGAGGTCTGGGAGGCCGACGAGGATGGCTTCTACGACGTCCAGTACACCGACGGCAGGACCTCCGGCCGCGCTCGCATGATCGCTGACGACGACGGTCGCTACGGCTTCTGGTCGGTCAAGCCGGCCGCCTACCCGATTCCCGGCGACGGCCCGGTCGGCGAGCTGCTTGACGCCACCGTGCGCAGCCCGATGCGGCCCGCACACATCCACTTCATGGTCGCCGCGCCCGGGCACCAGCGGCTCGTGACGCACGTCTTCGCCGCTGGCGGGCCGCACCTCGGCGATGACGCCGTGTTCGGCGTCAAGGAATCGTTGATCGAGGAGTTCAGCGAGCAGCCACCCGGCGAAGCTCCGGCCGGGCGCACGATCAACGGCCGCTGGTGGAAGCTGGTTTTCGACATCCGTCTGGCAAGCGAGGAGCGGCGATGACCGAGACGGTTCGTACAGACGTGCTCGTCGTCGGCAGCGGTCCCGCCGGCGGCACGGCCGCCCTGACGCTCGCCACACTCGGCGTCGACCACATCGTGATCACGAAGTACTCGTGGACCGCCAACACTCCCCGCGCCCACATCACCAACCAGCGGACCGTCGAGATCTTCCGCGACCTCGGAATAGAGGCTGACATCAAGGCCCAGGGCACCCCCCAGCCGCTGATGGGCGACACCGTGTTCTGCACGTCCCTCAGCGGCGATGAGATCGGTCGCGTGCGCACCTGGGGCACGCACCCGTCCCGCCAGGCGGACTACACCCTCGCGAGCCCGTCGGAGATCTGCGACCTGCCGCAGACGCTACTCGAGCCGATCCTGATCGGACACGCGGCCGCACGCGGCTCGCACATCCGCTTCGACACGGAATACCTGAGCCTGACCCAGCACGAGGGCGGCGTCTCGGTGCTCGTGCGCGATCGCGTCGCCGGCAACGAGTACACGATCGAGGCCAAGTACGTGATCGGTGCTGACGGCGGGCGCAGCCAGATCGCGAAGGACATCGATCTCCCGTCCGAGGGGCAGATGGACGTCGCCGGATCGATGAACATCGTCTTCCACGCCGACCTGACCGCCAAGGTCGAGCGTCGCCCGAGCGTCCTCTATTGGGTGCTGCAGCCCGGCTCTGACATCGGTGGCATCGGCATGGGGCTGGTGCGGATGGTGCGGCCGTGGGACGAATGGCTGATCGTCTGGGGCTATGACATCAACGAGCCGCCGCCCGAGCTCGACGACGAGGCCGCGATTCAGATCGCCCACAACCTGATCGGCGATGACAGCATCCCCGTGACGATCCGTTCGACCTCGCTGTGGGGCAACAACAAGTGGTATGCCACGCGCTACCGCGAAGGGCGCGTGTTCTGCGCCGGCGACGCCGTGCACCGCCATCCGCCGTCGAACGGGCTCGGGTCGAATACCTCGGTGCAGGATGCGTACAACCTCGCGTGGAAGCTCGCGTACGTTCTGCGGGGCGACGCCGGACCGGGACTACTCGACAGCTACGACGCCGAACGCGCGCCGATCGGCAGGCAGATCGTGCTGCGCGCCAACAAGTCGATCGAGGAGTTCGGGCCGATCTTCGAGGCACTCGGCTTCTCCGACACGAGCGACCCCGACGTGATGAACGAGCGGATGCGCGCACGGGCTGACAACACACCCGAATCCGCGCGCCAGCGTGAACAGCTGCGCGAAGCACTCGAGCTGAAGGACTACGAGTTCAATGCGCACGGCGTCGAGCTCGGTCAGCGCTACCACTCCTGCGCGGTCGTGGGCGACGGCACACCGGAGCCGGAGTACACGCGTGACGCCGAGCTCCACTACCACCCGACGACGTGGCCGGGAGCGCGTTTGCCGCATTGCTGGCTCGGCGACGACGGCCACAAGGTGAGCACCCACGACATCGCCGGCAAGGGCCGATTCACGCTCCTCACGGGGATCTCCGGCGAGGTCTGGGCCGACGCCGCGAGGCAGGTGTCGGAGGAGCTCGGGATCGCGATTGCCGCGCACGTGATCGGGCCCGGTCGCGAGTACACCGATCTGTATGACGACTGGGCGCGGCTGCGGGAGGTTGCTGAGGACGGCTGCGTGCTCGTCAGGCCCGACGCACACGTTGGTTGGCGGGCCGCAACGGCCGTGTCCGACCCGGCCGGCGAATTGCGCCGCGCCCTGGAGTTGATTCTCGACCGCTCTGACGCGCCGGCCGATCTTGGCGAGATCTCGACGGCCGACGCACCCGCGGCCGCCGGCTAGCGCCGGGATTGACTCGTCGCGCTCAGCGCGCGTGCTCCGGGCTCAGCACGTCCGGCTCGGGCGTCGAGAGGGCGATCCGCAAGAGTCGACGGAGCACCGGCGAGGTTGCGTCGTGGCGCCAGATGATCACGGTCTCGACGGCCGGGTGGTGCTGGCGCAGCGGCAGCGCGCTGAGACCCCGCCAGACCATCGCCGCCACCGCAGCCGGCAGGATAGCGATGCCGAGTCCAGCTTCGACGAGCGCGAGCGTCGTCAGCATCGAGTCGGTCTCCCGAACATGCTCGGGGTTGCCGCCCGCCGCCTGCCAAGTGGCCATCAGCTGCTCGTGCAGACCGGGCGCGAATGCAACCGAGGGCACAATCAGCGTTTCCGCGGTCAGGGCGACCACGTCGGCGCGCTCGTGCGTGGCAACGGGATGGTCTTCGCGCAGTACGGCCATCAGCGGCTCGCGCGCCGCGACCGCGGTCTCGAGCGCGCGCCAGCGACCCTGCGGCCCCGCCTGCGCCGGCGCGAGATGGATCAGGCCGGCGTCGGCCTCGCCGTGACTGATCTGGTCCCACACCGCGGCGTCGCTGCCGTTCGCGATGCTGATCGCGACGTCGGGCGCCTGGGCGCGAAGCGCGCCGAGCAGATTCGCGAGCAGGCTCGGCGCGACCGATCCTCCGGTCACGACCGCGAGCGTTCCGGAGACCCCGTGGCCGATTGAGCGGACGGCGTCGGTCGTCAGCTGTACCTCAAGTAGCAGGCGGCGAGCGCGGTCGGCGAACACGCGCCCGGCGGCGGTTGGCTCGACGCCCCGGCCGTGGCGCGAGAGCAACTCAACGCCAAGTTCTCCCTCGAGCGTTTTCAGGCGCACCGTCAGCGGCGGCTGGGACATGTGAAGGCGCTCGGCTGCGCGCGTGATCGAGCCTTCCTCGATGACGACGAGGTAGTACTCCATCGTCTTCAGGTCCATAGCGAAAAGATATCGCAGGGCCACAGGATTCGTATTGTGTTTTGGGGTCGCGCGGTGCGATGCTCTTCGCGGAGAAGGGGTGTCAGAGGAGAGGGTTTCGGAGTGCCGGAGTTTGTAAACACCGGCTGCGAGTCGTACGCCACGGCTGGCGTCGGCGCGGCCGATCGACGCATTCCCGTGGCGCTGTCGCGGACTCGCGCGCGCGCCTCGAGCGAGCCGATCCGCCCCATTCGCGACCTCATCGGCGTGCCCAAGTCGCTTAGCCGGGGGGCATTTGTCGCCGCTCGAGGGCGCGCGAGGGTCGGGCACACCCGATCACCCGTTCCAGCTGAGTCGCCAGATCAAGCGAAAAGAGGAGAGCATGACTGATCCGCAATCAACGAACGCAACCCCCGTCACGGCCGACGGCGGTTCGGAGATGGACCGCCGCCGCTTTCTGCGCAACGCCGGCCTCGCAGGCGTCGCGGTCGGGTCGGCCGCAGTCCCGAGCACGCTGCTCGACGCCTCGACGGCGTGGGCGAAGTCCGGCAAGACCGCGGGCACGATCAAGATTGGCTACGTCACCCCCCAGACCGGCCCGCTCGCCGCGTTCGGTCAGGCCGACGGCTTCGTCATCGGTGCCATTCGTGACTACGTGAAGAAGGCCGGAGGCATCAAGAGTGGTGGCAAGCGCTACAACGTTCAGATCATCACGAAGGACTCGCAGTCGACCGACGCCACCGCAGCGCAGGTCGCGAGCGACCTGATCCTCGATGATGGCATCGACCTGATGCTCGTCACCTCGACGCCGGACACGACCAACCCGGTCGCGGACCAGTGCGAGTCCAACGGCATTCCGTGCATCTCTTCTGTCGCTCCATGGCAGTCGTGGTTCATCGGCCGCGGCGGCATACCTGGGAAGACGAGCTTCAATTGGACCTACCACTTCTTCTGGGGGCTCGAGGACCTAGAGGCCGTCTACTACGACATGTGGAGTCACGTTCAGACAAACGAGGTGATCGCAGCTCTGTGGCCGAACGACGCTGACGGCAACGCGTTCTCGGCGACGGCAACCGGCTTCCCGCCGTTCATCAAGAGCAAGGGCTACACGTACATCAATCCGGGCGCCTACGCCGACGGAACGGCGGACTTCAGCGCGCAGATCTCCGCTTTCAAATCCGGCGGCGCCGAGATCCTCACCGGCGTCGTCATCCCGCCCGACTTCGTCAACTTCTGGAAAGAGGCGGCGCAGCAGGGCTTCAAACCAAAACTGGTCACGATGGCCAAGGCGATCCTGTTCCCATCGGTTGTGTACTCGCTCGGCGCGCTGGGACAGAACGTCGGCAGCGAGTACTGGTGGGGCCCGCCGTTCCCGTTCAAATCGTCGGTGACCGGGCAGTCAGCGGCGCAGCTGGCAGCCGCGTTCACGAAGTCGGAGAAACAGCAGTGGACGCAGCCGATCGGTTTCGCTCACGCCGTGTTCGAGGTCGCGTTTGCGGCGCTCGCCAAGGCCAAGGGTCCGACGGACAAGACTGGCATCATCGACGCAATCAAGACACTCAAGCTCAACACGGTCGTCGGGCCGCTCAACTGGAATACGGGACCGGTGCCGAACGTCGCCAAGACCCCGCTCGTTGGCGGCCAGTGGCGCAAGAGCAAGAAGTACCCGTACGAGATCGTGATCGTCTCGAACCCGGGACATCCGAACATTCCGAAGGCTGGGCACGTAGAAGCGCTGACGTGAGCGAGTCGCTGCTCTCCGTAGCGAATCTGCGGAAGTCGTTTGGTGCGCTCCTCGTCGTCGACGACGTCAGCTTCGTCGTCGCCGGCGGCGAGGTGCTCGGCGTGATGGGGCCGAACGGCGCCGGCAAGACGACGATGTTGAACCTGGTGAGCGGCGCGCTGCGGGCTGACGGCGGACGAATCGCGCTCGCCGGGGACGACGTCACCCGCCTGGGGGTGGTCGGCCGCTGCCGTCGAGGTGTCGGTCGCACGCACCAGGTCCCGCGACCGTTCGAGCGGATGAGCGTGTTCGAGAACGTGCTCGTCGGCGCGACCAACGGAGGCGCCGCGATCGGGCCGCGTCGCCGCGACCGATACCGCCTCGCAGCCGACGCGATCGAGCGCTCCGGCCTCAGCGGCAAGGCGAACCGTCTCGCCGGGAGCCTGCCACTGCTTGATCGCAAGCGACTCGAGCTCGCGCGCGCCCTGGCGACCGCGCCTCGCGTCCTCTTGCTCGACGAGATCGCCGGCGGCCTGACCGAGCCGGAGGTCCAGCAACTCGTCGCGCTCGTCCTCCAGTTGCGCGAGAGCGGGCTGGCGATCGTCTGGATCGAGCACGTCGTGCACGCGCTGATGGCGACGGTGGACCGCTTGATGGCGCTGACCTACGGTCGCGTGATCGCGCAGGGTGAGCCGCGGGCGGTGATGGCCAGCGAAGAGCTGCAGCAAGCCTATCTCGGCACGGTCGCGCCGTGATTGCACTCGAAGTCGACGCGATCGACGTCCACTACGGCGACTTTCAGGCGCTGTGGGGCGTGAGCGCCAGCGTGGAGTCGGGCGGCACGCTCGCCATCATCGGCGCCAACGGCGCCGGCAAGTCGACCCTGCTCGGCGCGATCGCCGGCTCGCGGCCGCTCACCAGCGGGTCGATCAGCTTCGACGGACGCGACGTCAGCAAGTTGCCGGCTCATGCACGTGTTGCGCTCGGGATCACGCTCGTGCCGGAGGGCCGCCGTTTGTTCCCGAGCCTCACGGTCGAGGAGAATCTGACTGTCGGGGCGTTTCGCCGGCGCGAAGGCCCGTGGTCGCTCGACCGCGTCTACGAGCTGCTGCCGATCGTCGCGAACCTTCGCCAGCGGCGAGCAAACCAGCTTTCGGGTGGCGAACAGCAGGCGGTCGCGATCGGCCGCGCACTGATGAACAACCCGAGTCTGCTGCTGCTCGACGAGGTGTCGCTGGGCTTGGCGCCGGTCATCGTCCAGAGCCTCTACGCGATCCTGCCGGACGTCAGCGCGGAGGGGACCACCGTGCTCCTCGTTGAACAGGACGTCGGACAGGCGCTCGCCGCGGCCGATCGTGTGCAGTGCCTGCTCGAGGGTCGCGTGACGCTCGAGGGCGATGCCAAGGACCTCGACCGCGACTCGATCAGGGCGGCCTACTTTGGCGTCTGAGCCCGCCATGAAAGGCAGTCCCAGTGAAATCGGAGTGTCCCGATGGTTTGGGTGAATGCCGTCGTTCAGGGCCTGATGCTCGGCGGCCTCTATGCGCTCTTCGCCTGCGGCCTGTCGTTGATGTTCGGCGTCATGCGGACCGTGAACCTCGCCCACGGCGACCTCTCGGTGGTTGCAGCGTACGGCTCGCTCGCACTCGTCGACGCGCTCGGCTGGAGCCCGTTCACGACGCTCCTGATCGTCATTCCCGGGATGGCGATCGTCGGGCTTCTGCTGCAGCGCCTGATTCTCGACCGGGCGCTCGGCGTCAGCGCGCTTGCCCCGCTGCTGGCGACCTTCGGGCTCTCGATCGCGCTGCAGAACCTCCTCTTGCAAATCGACTCCCCCAACGCAAGGATCCTTCCGATCGGCTCGTTTGGCATCGGCAGCTGGCACATCTCAAGCCAGCTATCGATCGGCTGGTTCCCGCTGCTGACACTCGGCGTTGCAGTCGTCGTGCTGCTCGCAATCGAACTTTTTCTTCAACGAGCGCGGCTCGGAACCGCGATGCGCGCCACGCGTGATGACGCCGCCACCGCCCAGCTGATGGGAATCGACGCCCGCAAGATGTACGCGCTTGCGGCGATGCTGGCGCTCGCTACGGTCGGCATCGCCGGCGTCTTCCTCGGGATGCGCACGACCTTCACGCCGACCAGCGGCTCCGACTACCTGATCTTCGCCTTCGAGGCGGTCGTGATCGGCGGTATCGGCTCGGTTCGAGGCACCCTGGCCGGAGGCCTGGTGCTCGGCGTCGCACAAACCGTCGGCGCTCAGATCAACGCGGCCGATCCGATTCTGATCGGCCACCTCGTGTTCCTCGCAGTACTCGTGCTGCGTCCGCGTGGCCTCTTTCGCAGCTCGGCCCTCGCATGAGCACTCGCAGCCCATCATCGCCCGAGCCCGCCGGCTCCTCACCACGCCTCGCCGGCGCCGGGCCGCGTGTGCGGCGCTCGGCCCGCTTCGGCTGGATCGCGCTCGTCGTCTTCGCGATCGTGGTCGCGCTGATGGCGTTGACGCCCGTTTCGCAGCCGGTGAGCACGATCAACAACCTCACGCAGTTGCTGATCCTTGTCGTGATCGGAATCATGTGGAACCTGCTCGCCGGCTATGCCGGCCTCGTCTCGATCGGGCTGCAGGCATTCGTCGGACTCG
>JBEKBL010000031.1:0-11788 GCA_050015415.1 Solirubrobacteraceae bacterium | reverse complement strand
TGCGCTCGGTCCACAGCAGTCCAAGCAGGACCAGCGTCGAAGCTATGTAGTTGCCCGCGAGCAGACCGCGCGCCTCGTCGTGGCGGAAGACGACGAAGTACACCATCAGCGGAATCGTCAGTGACACGTCGGCCAGCGAGGCCTTCATGTAGGCGCGCTTGCGTTCGTCAGCGCGCAGTAGCGCGTAGGCGATCTCAAGATTCGTGAACGCCCAGACCCCGAGCATCGCGATCTCGAAGAGCGTCGTCGTGTGCGGGCCGAGCATCAGCCTCGAGAGCGTCGGCGCCAGAAGCACACCGGCGAGAGCGGCGAGGGTCGTCGTGAACAACGAAAGTCCGACCGCCGCGGCGGCGATGCGGTCGCGGCGCTCGCTGTCCGCGTCGTCGTAGTAGAAGCGGATGAACGCTTCGCCGACGCCCAGCCGCAGGACGATCGACACCAGGATGACCGCTGTCAGCAGCGCCTCCGCATAGCCGTACTGCGTCGTCGCCACGTAGCGCGTGTACAGCGGCAGCGTGACCAGCGCCGCGCCTTTCGAGAGGATGTCGCCCGCCTGGTAGGCGAGTCCGGCGCTGGCGAGGCGCTTCAGGTAGGCGAGCATCTCAGCCCGGCGCGGGCCGCGCCCTCGCGGCGGCGGCGAGCGCGCCACCGACCGCGAGCAGCACCCACGTGGCCGGATCCTCGAGAAAGTCCGCGTAGAACAGCGTGTGCACAACGAGTCCGCTGAAGGCGGCGGCGACCGCGAGGCGCGCGACCCAGCCCGCGCGATCGGTCCGCGTGAGCAACTCACCGCCGAAGAGCTCCCAGAAGCAGGCGAGCAGCAGTGCGACGTAGGCCGAGAGTCCAACGATCCCCTGCTCGGCAGCGATCGTGACCGGAGTCGTGTGCGAGTCGCTCGTGGCCGGCTCGGAGAACGGCAGGTGCTGGTGGATCTCGAAGCCGTTCCGCCGCCGCCGAATGTGCGCCTTGTACTCGGCCGAGAACGAGCCCGAGCCGTAGCCGAGCAGCGGTCGCGCCTTGAACAGGTCGACGCCGCCGCTCACCAGCGACGAACGCCCGCTCGTCAGGAAGCTGGCCGAGTTCCCGCTACCGAGCGCGTAGGCCACCGCGCCCCCGGCGCCGAGGACCACGACAACGCTCACGACGATCGCCGCCCGCCGACCCCAGGTGGCAAGCGCCGCAACGGCAAGGCCGACGAGGAGCGCGGCCATGCTCGATTGTGAGAGGCTGAACAGCAGGCCCACGCACATCACTGCGAGCCCGCCGGCGGCAGCCAGCAGAACCCGCGGCCGGCGCTCGAACAGCATCACCACGCTTAGCAGGATCATCGTCAGCGCGAGAAAGCGCCCGTACACGTTGGGGTCGTAGAAGAGAGAGTTGATACGGACGAAGTACGCATCCTGGTCGAGGCCGCGGTTGAGGATCAGGTGGCTGCCGTCGGCGAGCTCGCCGAGCCCGACGACCACGAACACGGCCGCGAGTGCGAGCAACACGAACAGGCAGCGCCGTAGCAGCTCGGCGGTCCAGGTGACGCGTGCCAGCAGGAAGAAGAGCAGCGCGAACGGGACGTAGAAGAACCCGACGTTCTCGACCGCCTTGACCACTCCCAAGTCCGGGGAATACGTGGTCTGCACGGCATAGAGGATGAGGACGGCGCCAAGAAGCTGAGGGAGCCGGCTTCGCCGGCTGTCCTCGCTAGGCCCCCCGGCGGCTTGACTCCAGTTGCGCACGACGAACATCAGTCCGCCTGCTGCGATGACCGCGTACAGCGGGAGCAGAAGGCCGCTGGAGACCGACCCGAGGGGGACGCGAAAGGGCAGCGCGAGGATCGCCAGGAGCGGCAGCAGTTGCTCGTGACGATCGATCAGATAGCCGAGGATGGCCACCACGACGAGGATCGCCAGGACGACAGCGACTCCGCGGAGCGGGTGGTGGTGCAGGGTCGCGAGCTTGGCGTTGTTCCAGAGCGCAAGCGCGAGCAGCGCGGGTGTGGCGATCAGGATCGCGGCCACCGCGGCGGCGCGAATGCGCGGCGCCGGTCTCGCCGGCGTGAAAGCGAGAAGCGCGCCGGCGAGGATCGTGACGACGATCAGGCCGCCCTTCTCGAGGGCAAGCGTGAGCGTCGTTGTTGCCAGCAGCGGGTCGAGGCTCATCGCGTGCCGTAGCTGACGTGGAAGGCGACTTGCGGCAGCTGTGTCGTGCGGTCGAGGTGATCGAAGTGAACCCGGACTACGTAGGTGCCGCTAGGCGCGAGGGTCCCACTAAGAGTGGTGCCCGGCCAGCTGAACGTCTCGGTCCGGTAGGTCGCCAGCCGGTAGTCGCGTGCGATGACGGCGACCACACGCCCTGTTTGCTTCGAGACGATCGTGATCGTCAGTTCGTCCCGGTAGAAGCTCGTGAACGAGAAGGACGCGGGCGCGTTTCTGGGGTCGAATGCGCCGCTGCTCGGACGCCAGATCTCGTTGGTATTGACGAGCGGGTGCTCGTGCTTGAGGTGCTGGGCAACGAGCAGCGCGCCGATCGCCGCCAGCGCGAGGAGCGCTAAGGCGATCCGTGCAAGTGGAGCGGCGACCGCAGAGTCACCGGACTCACTGCGGGTGCTGAACACCGATCGTGACTACGACCTGTGGGTGGGTTCCCGCGGCGCTCGCCGTGGCGTCGTTCGCGCCCGTGACCGGCACCACGCGAGCCAAGCTGATCCGTAGCCTCCTGGCCACCTCGTCGGCCGCGACCTTGTTGCCTTTCGTATAGCCAACGGTCGTCGTCGCGGCGGTCTGGCTCGGTGCGTCCGCCACGCGACCCTTGGCGAAGCCGTCGCCGACCAGTTTCGCGGACAGCTGACCTGCCAAACCGGTTGTAGTCGTCCCGTTCAGCACCGCGACCGTGATGCTTGAGGGCGCGGGCGCCGCGTGGGTCGCGCTCGCGTTCGTCGACGCCGGCGGGGAACTCGAACCAGCCGAGGCAGCCGGATTTCCCTTCGGGCTGCCGCCGGAGCCCAGCAGCACGACGACGACAACGATCGCCGCAAGCGCGATGACGATTCCGCCCAGCGCGAGGCGCCGGCCTGGAGGAATTGCCCACGGTAGGTGCCCATCCCAGCGGGGTAGTTGCCGCATGTGGCGAGGCGATCCGTCGGCTCGATCCTCATCGGCGCCACCGCCGGCGCGCGACATGCGGGTGACCGGCGCCGGTGGCAGCCGAACCGCGCCTGTGTCAGCCGGGTATGGAGCCGAGGGGGCCGGGGGCCGGGGCGGCGTGAGCGCCACTGCCTCGTCGGCATCCTCGAGCTGCAGCGTCCGCTCGGGAATCGGGGTGGCGAGCAGGGGAACCGCAGCCGAGGAGCCCGCCACCTCGTCGACATCGTCGGCGGGCGGACCCTCCTCGGCCATGCCTGGAGCGGGAGCGGGCGGCACGCCAGCCTCCGGCGGTGTCTCCTCTGGGGCCGGTGGAGGCACCGGCGCCGGCACGCTCTCGAAGACGAACTCGCTGTCGCCGAGGCGAATACGGTCGCCGTTGCGGAGCAGCGCCGGGGCGCTCAGTTGGGCACCGTTCACGAAGGTGCCGTTGGTCGAGCCGAGATCCTCCAACGACACACCGTCGCCCTCGGGGGCGACGCGCGCGTGTCGCCCCGATACGAGCGGATCGGAGAGCCGGATGGCAACCCCCTTGGCGCGCCCGATCACCAGCCCCTCGCCGATCTCGTGGGCGCTCCCGGGCTCCTGCCCGTCCACGCCGTCGGCGACCAGGCGCGGCGCCTGCCCTGCGCCCTCGGGCGGCAAAGCCTCAGCCAGGCCCTCGGGCTCGTTGACGGTTGTCGCGTCAGGAGCAGCAACGCCACCAGGCATGACAACCGTGCCGACCGCAACGCCGGCGCCGGCGCCGGGAAGCGGCACGCGCCGAACCCCCTCGACTGTCGAAGCGACCAATGGCGTCGCCGGGATCGACGCGACGCCGGTGGCGAGCGGCCCCGGCGAAACGGGTGCTGGCGGGGCCCCGGGCCGTGGAGCCGGTGCAGGAACGCCAACCCGTGCCGGCGCCGGAGCGCGCGGACGCTGCGCCTCGCGCTCGATCCATTCGCGCAGGCGCTTCAGTTCGCGGGCCTGGGCGAAGTAGAGCAGCGCAAGCAACGCCAGCGCCACAACCGCGGCGAGCCCGGCGTAGGAGCCGAGCGTTTTGATGCCGCCGTTGATCGAGAGCGCTATCACGGACAGGTGGGCCACGACCGCCGCCAGTCTAAGGCCCAGCCGCGAGCGGCTGCTGCGCGCGCATCGACGTCATCTGCGTCACCTTCTCGGCGAGCCCCGCCGCGTCGCCCTCGAGCACCAGCAGCGAGATCTCGTCGAACATCGCTTCGACGGCCTCGTTCTCGAGCGGGTCGCGCTCGGCGATCCAAATCTTTTCAGCGTCCGTCAGCTGCCGGCGCTCGAACGGGTTGAACAGCTCCTCGTGGAGCTTCTCTCCTCGCCGCGAGCCGATGATGTCGATCGCGATGTCGCGCTCCGGCTCGAGCCCGGACAGCTCGATCATCTGGCGCGCCAGCCCCATGATCGAAACGGGCTCACCCATGTCGAGCACAAAGATCTCGCCCCCCTCTCCGAGCGCTCCGGAGCGGATCACGAGCTGGACGGCTTCCGGGATCGTCATGAAGAACCGGGTCATCCGCGGGTCGGTCACGGTCACGGGACCCCCGGCGGCGATCTGGCGGCGGAAGATCGGGACGACGCTGCCCGAGGATCCGAGGACGTTGCCGAAGCGGACAGCCATGAAACGCGTCCCGGCAAAGCGCCGCTGGGCGACCTCGACCGCGCATTCGGCGAGCGCCTTTGAGGCTCCCATCACCGTCGAAGGCGACACGGCCTTGTCGCTCGAAATCAGGACAAACGCCGTGACGCCCAGGTCGCCCGCAACGGTAGCGACGACGCGCGTTCCGATCGCGTTGTTGTGGATCGCCTCGAGCGGGTTGCGCTCGAGCAGGCCGACGTGCTTGTAGGCGGCGGCGTGGAAGACGAACTGGGGCCGATGCTCGCCGAACACCTCGCGCATCCGTTCCTCCTCCTTGACATCGGCCAGCACCGGCACAAGCAGCTCGGGCTGGACGTGGCGATCCTCGAGCAGCTCACGCTGGATCGCGAAGATGTTGTCCTCGGCGTGGTCGATGAGGACGAGCCGGCGCGGGCCGACGCGCGTGATCTGGCGGCACAGCTCCGCGCCGATCGAGCCGCCGGCGCCGGTCACGACCACCACGGCGTCGCGCAGGTATGCGCCAACCCGCTCGAGCTCCATCAGGACCGGCTCGCGGCCGAGAACGTCCTCGACGCGCACATCGCGCACCTGGCGCGCCAGCTCGACCGAGCCTCGCAGCAGCTCAAACACCGTCGGCAGCGTCCGAACCGGAATCCCACGCTCACGGCAGGTCGTCACCACGCGCATCCGGAGCTCGCCGGGAGCCGACGGTATCGCGATGATCACCTCGTCCGGCTCGGCCTCGTCGAGGATTCGCGGCAGGTCGCGCGTTGTGCCGCGGACGCGTACCCCATCGACGCGCTGGCGGCGCTTGCGCGGATCGTCGTCAACGAACCCGACGGGGGTGAGGCCGAGCTCGCCGTTGCGCAGCAGCTCGCGCAGAACGAGTCGGCCGCCGTCCCCAGCCCCGACGATCAGCACGGCGCGGGCGTCCTTGCGCGCGCGAAACCCCCGCAGGCGGCGGTCATGTGCGCTGCGCGCGAGCAGGCGCGCACCGCCGAGGAACAGCAATGCGAGCAGGAAGTAGAGGACGATCGTGCCGTTCGGCAGCTTGAGCGTGCCGTAGGGCCGCACCACCTCGACCACGGCCACCAGCAGGATCGTGTCGACGATCAGCAGCCGCAGCAGGTTCTCGATGTCGCGCTGCGTCGCGTAGCGCCAGCGCCGGCGGTAGACGCCGGCCACGGCGAGCAGGACCGCCGTACCGAGCACGACCCACACCACGGTGCGGTCGAACAGCGTGGCGTACTGGCCGCGCAACCGGTCAAGGCGAAGCCAGAACGCGAGGAAGTAGGCAAGCGCGACCAGACCGGCGTCGACCGCGAGCTGGGGTAGCGAATGGCGGTGAAGCGGGAAGGTCGCCGAGCGGAGCCTCCGGCGCATCCGAGCGATGATAGGGGAGCGCCGGACGACGACCGACGGTCACCGCCGCTCTAATCGTCGGTCGGCTTGGCGCTGAGCAGGAGCTCGGTTATGAGCGCAGGGTCGCGATGCGTGCGCTTGGTGGCAGCCCCGGACCGCTTGGCGAGCTCGATCTGGTCCGGTGAGGTGAGCTTGCGCAGCCGGCCGTCTTTGATCAGCTGCTCGTCGACGGCGCCGAGGCGGCCTTCGAAGGTCGTGAAGACCGGCGTGCCGAGGGCGACGGCCTCGCGGTTCATCGTGCCGCCGGCACTGATCACGAGATCAGCGTGGTAGATCAGCGACTGGGCATCGATCGCATGGCCTGGAACGATGAAGCCGCCGTCCGCCAGCAGCTCCCGACGCTGGTCGTCCGTGCGCGGCAGGACGATCGTCTGCGCCTCGCGCAGCCGGTCGAGGATCGAGGGCAGAAGGTCGTTGTCGAAGCGGTGGTAGAGCGATACGTCGGGCGGCGTACGGACGACGACGATCGGCGCGGCGCGGTCGAGGCGCAGCTCGTCGAGGACCCCGTCGCTCGGCTCGAAGTCCGACAGGTAGTACTCCTCCTTGAGGCCCGGGTAGCGGCGGAGCTTGGTGCCGGCGCCGTAGCGCCGCAGGCGTTGCGGGGGGATCGCATCCGGCACGACGACTGCTCGCGCCAGCCGGCAGTTGATGTTGTGCTGAACGCTCGCCCACTCGTAGTCGAACATCGTCGCCGAAGGAATGCGGAGGACCGCCGCGGCAATCGAGATGTCGTTCGAGCCGTGACCGATCGCGACATCGAAGCGGCGTCGCCGGGCCCAGCGGCTCAGCTCCCACGAGCGCGAGGCGAGGCCGGCCGCCTTATCCGTTACCCGTCCACCGCGATGGCGCCCGATGACCGTCGCTCCGAGGCCCAACCGCTCGCACAGCTCCACGGTCTGGGCGAAGTCCCGTGCGGTCACATCTACGTCGTGCCCGCCACGGCGCAGTTGCTCGACGACCGGTCGCAGCACGAGCGGGTGCGGGCTGTTCGTCAGATCGACCCAGACTCGCATGGCGGGCACGCTACCCTTCGCCGGCCGTGTACGAGTTTGCCTCCGTCACCAACTCGCTCGTCAACCTGGTGACGCACATCGTCACCGATCTCGGCCTCCCCGGGATCTATCTGCTGCTGGTCGCCGGATCGAGCGGCATCCCGGTCTCCTCCGAGGCGGTGATGTTGTTTGCGGGGTTCGACGTATATCGCGGGCATTTCGGCATGTTCGACATCATCGCCGTGGGCATCGCCGGTGACCTGACCGGCGCGACGATCGCTTATCTGATCGGCTACTTCGGGCGGATGGAGCTCGTTCGCCGTCATGGCAAGAGGTTTCACCTGACGCCCGAGCGGATGGAACGGGCCGAGCGCTGGTTCGCGCGCCGCGGCGCTGCGGCGATAGTGATCTCGAGGATGCTGCCGCTGATCCGCGCCTACACCTCGTTCCCGGCCGGAGCGGCGCGCATGCGCTACCCCAAGTTCATCCTCCTGAGCTTTGCCGGCGGCCTGCCGTGGATCGCCGCCTGGGGAATCCTCGGACGCGAGCTCGGCTCCTCCTACCACTCGGTGCAGAGCCAGCTCCACTATGTCGACATCGCAGCGCTCATCGTGATTGTCGCCGGGATCATCTATCTGCTGCAGCGGCGCTGGCGGCGACCGAGAGCGCGTCCCGGTGAGGCAGCCTGAGGGCGCGCAGCTCCCGCTGCGCCACGCCGTCCTGCTAGGGCTGCTGCACGGTCCGAGCGAGCTGCTGCCGATCTCCTCATCCGGCCACACCACGCTGGTCCCCTGGCTGCGCGGCTGGAGCTACGAGGACCTCGAGCCGGCCACCCGTAAGCGCTTCGAGGTTGCTCTCCACTGCGGCGTCGTCCTCGCCCTGCGCGGTGATGTCATGCGCTCACTGGCCAGCCTGCGCGGAAGGAGACTCCTCCTCGGCGCTTTGGCGACGGTGCCGGCAGCGATCGTCGGCCTTGCGCTCGAGCGCCCGATCGAGCGGCGACTCGGCAAGCCCGTGAGCATTGCGGCCGGACTGCTGGGTGGTTCCGTCGCGATGCTGGCGGCAGAGGCGCTCGGAAACGGGCCGCGCCGGGCCGCTGATGCCGGCGCACGCGATGCTCTTGCACTGGGACTCGCGCAGAGCCTGGCGCTCGTTCCGGGCGTGTCGCGCAGCGGGGCAGCGCTGGTGGCGGCGCGAAGCCGGGGATTTGCTCCAGACGCCGCGCAGGAGCTCGCCTTCGATGTCGGAGTGCCGGTCACGATCGGGGCGATCACACTGAAGCTACGTGAGCTCCAGAGCGCCGAGCGCGCGGAGCTCGCAGCACTCGCGGCGGGCGCGATCGCGTCCTACGTGTCGACGCTCGCGACCGTGTCGCTGGTTCGGCGCAGCCACTCACTCGTTCCCTACGCGGCCTACCGTGCCGGCGTCGCGGGTGTCGTGCTGCGGCGGCTTCGTAAGAATGGGAGGTCATGATCGACGCCTACGCCGCCGCCGGGGTTGACACGCGCCAAGCGGACCGAGGCGTCAGCGCGCTTGTCGACGTGCTGGCGCGGATCGACATCGGCCGCCCGTCGCGATCGGTCCTCGCGAGCGGTCACTTCGCGAGCGTGCTCAAGATCGGCCCGGGGCTCGGGCTCGCGCTCTCGACCGACGGCGTCGGTTCGAAGCTGATCGTCGCCGAGACGACCGGCCGCCTCGACACCGTCGGTATCGACTGCGTGGCGATGAACGTGAACGACATTGTCTGCGTCGGCGCGGAGCCGATTGCGATGCTCGACTACATCGCGGTGGAACAGGCCGACCCGGCAGCGCTCGCGCAGATCGGGATCGGATTGCGCCGTGGCGCGGAGCTCGCAGGGATAGAGATCCCGGGCGGGGAGCTGGCGATCCTGCCAGATCTGATCCGCGGGCATCCCTCGCCCCACGGGCTCGAGCTGTCGGGCGCCGGCGTCGGGACCGTCGCCCTGGATCGAATCGTCACCGGCGAGCTGTGCTCTCCAGGCGACGCGCTGATCGGCCTGCCGTCGAGCGGCCTGCACTCAAACGGCTTCACGCTTGCTCGCCAAATTCTCGGCTCGAAAGAGCTCGATGGCCGCCCCGAGCTGCTCGGCGGCGCGACACTGGCTGACGCGCTGCTCGAGCCAACCGTCATCTACGTCAAGGCGGTGCTCGAGCTGCTGCGCAGCGACGTTGCGGTCCACGGCTTGGCTCACATCACGGGGGACGGTGTCCTCAATCTCCGGCGCCTGAACCCCAGGGTGGGCTTCGAGATCGACGCACCGCTCAAGGTTCCAGGAATCTGCGCGCTGATCTGCGAGCAAGGCAGCATCGAGCCGAAGCAGGCCTACCAGCACTTCAATATGGGCTGCGGCTTCGCCGTCGTCGTCGCGGCGAGCGACGAGGCCCGAGCGGCCGAGCTGCTCGCCGACTTCCATCCCGGGTCACGCGCGATCGGCCAACTCACCGCCGAAGCGGGCGTGATCTCGCTGCCGACTCTCGCCGTCACCCTCTAGCGCCCGTTGAGCACGTCGCGTCCCACGCACCAAGCGGCGGCGCAGGGCGCGCCACAGCGGCGGCATTCACCGACGCTCACAGGCGAGCGGCCCTCCCAGCTGGAGGGGGGCCAGACTGCTATGTCCTGATGGCGCCCGCCGATCGCAGCGACGATCCTCACCCCCGCCCCGACCAGGCGGCCGGAGAACCGCTGGGAGGTCGCTACCGTCTCGAGCGGGCGCTCGGCAGCGGGGCCAGCGCCACCGTGTGGATCGCTTTCGACACGGTGCTCGAGCGTCGTGTGGCGGTCAAGATTCTGGCCCAGGGTCTAACCGGCGAGCCCGCCCGGCTGGAACGCTTTCGACGCGAGGCTCGCGCGCTGGCAAAGCTCGGTCATCCGCACATCGTGACCGTGATCGATGTCGGGGAGGAGGCGGGAACACCGTTCATCGTGCTCGAGTACGTCGCGGGCGAGACGCTGAAGGAGCGCCTTCGGCGCGTCGGGCGCCTGCCGGTGGACGAGGCCATCGCTTACACGATCGAGGTGGCGCGCGCGCTGGCCGCTGCGCACGAGCGCGGCATCGTGCATCGCGACGTCAAGGCTCAGAACATCCTGCTCGATCCGGACGGCGGCGCCAAGCTGACCGACTTCGGTATCGCGCGCAGTGGCGCCGACGTCGCCCTGACGCAGGGCGGCCGCGTCCTCGGAACGACCGATTACGTCTCCCCTGAGCAGGCGCTCGGTTACGAGGTAGGTGGCCCGTCCGACCTCTACTCGCTCGGCATCGTCCTCTATGAGGCACTGACCGGCGGCGTGCCGTTCACCGGCTCGTCCCAGCTGGCGGTCGCAACGATGCACGTGCGAGCCCAGATGCCGGACGTGCAGCGCTCGCGGCCCGAGGTGTCGGCGACGCTCGCCGCCGTCATCGACCACGCGACGGCCAAGCGCCCGGAGCGCCGCTATCCCGACGCTCACACGATGATCGGCGAGCTCGAGCGCGCGCTGGCGATCGAGACCGCCCGCGCCGGCGACGCGACGGGTGCTGCCCACGCGGTGCTGCGGACGCTGCCGGCCGGCGATCGCAGCCGAGTGCCGTTGCGGGTGCGCCACCCGCACTCGATCGGGCTCACCGCGGCGGTCGTCGCACTCGTGCTCGCGGCCGTCGCCGCCTTCGCCCTCGCCAACATTCATGGAAACGCGAACCGTCATGCGCCGCCGGTGCGCTCGGTCGAGACGCGCGAGAGCCTGGATGGCGCAACCGCCACCGCCTACAACCCGTTCGGCAGGGGCGGTCCCGACAACGCGGCGCGGGCCCAGCTCGCGATTGCCGGCAGGCCCGGCAGCGGGTGGGTCACGAACCGCTACGCGCACGGCGCGCTGGGTAAGCCCGGTGTCGGCGTCTACGTCGCGCTGCCCAGACCGCTCGCGGCGAACCGCTTGAGCCTCACCACGTCGACGCCCGGGTTCGCGCTGCAGGTCTGGGGCGCCAACCGGCTCGTGAGCGCCCGGAGCGCAGCGGCCGCCGGTCTCGTCGCGCTCGGCTGGCGCCAGCTTGGGCAGCTCCATCGGGTCGGAGCCTCAGCGAGAGTCGCGCTGGATCAGCCGGCGAGGCCGTATCGCTACTACCTGGCCTGGATAACGCAGCTCCAGCCCGACAGTGCGGGAGCTCCGATCAGCGCGCAGATCGCCGGTCTCGGCCTCTGGCGCGCCGTGCGCCGCTAGATCTCGCGACCGCGCCGCGCAAGCGCGAGACGGCAGAGCTGATCGACGAGCAGCGGGTACTCGATGCCGTCGTACTCCCAGAGCTTCGCGTAGACGCTGGTCGGAGTGAAGCCGGGCATCGTGTTGAGCTCATTGAGCAGGACGTTGTCGCCGTCGACGAAGAAGTCGACGCGGGCGAGGTCGGCACAGCGGCAGAGCTCGAAGACGGTGATCGCGATGCGTCGCACCGCGCCCAGCGCCGCCGGCGTGATGCGGGCGGGGACGACGAGCTCCATGCCGCCCGGCTCGTACTTGGCGGCGTAGTCGTAAATGTCGGAATGCAGGGCGATCTCGCCCGGCCGTGATGCGAGCGGCGGCAGCTCGCCGAGGACCGAGCACTCGACCTCGATGCCCGGTGCGGCCGCTTCGACGATCG
>JBEKBL010000030.1:0-11833 GCA_050015415.1 Solirubrobacteraceae bacterium | reverse complement strand
CAAGCAGCTGAAGCCGATCCTCGACGAGAACTGGGCCTTCATCGCCGAGCGAACCGATACCGGCGAGGTCGTCGGTGCCGCTCTGACGCTGCCCGATTACAACCAGGTCCTCGCACACCTGAAGGGCCGCCTAATGCCGTTCGGCTGGGTCAAGGCGCTTTACTGGCGGCGCAAGATCGACGCGGTCCGCGTGTTCGCGCTCGGTGTCAAGCCCGCCTACCAGCACACAGGCATCGCTGCGCGCTTCTACCAGCTGCATTTTGAGGCCGCAGAGCGCACGCCCCAGAAGGGCGGCGAAATGGGTTACATACTCGAGACGAACCGCCCGATGAACCGCGCGATGGAGGGCATGGGCGGTGAGATCGTGCGTCGGTTCAGGGTCTACGAGCGCGTCTGGTAGCGGCGTCTACACTTCGGTCTTGGCAAAGCCCATGGACTACGACGATCTCCGCCAGCAAGTGGGCGAGCCCGAGGGTGAGCCGGTCGACGGCACGCCGCTCGAGATCGAGCCAGGCGAGGCGATCGCGGTGATCGA
Source organism: Solirubrobacteraceae bacterium (assembly GCA_050015415.1). Classification (GTDB taxonomy): domain Bacteria; phylum Actinomycetota; class Thermoleophilia; order Solirubrobacterales; family Solirubrobacteraceae; genus Palsa-513. The sequence goes on along the minus strand of JBEKBL010000030.1, from coordinate 11,298 downwards.
AAGCGTGCGCGTGATCGAGCCGATCCGCAGTGGTCCGCCGGCGATCGTGCAGGCCGCGGCGGTTGCGGCTACCGGCTTCGTCGCCGGCGCGGCGACCGCAGCTGTCCTTGGCCGCCGCCGCACGAGGCAAACGGTTGGCGTGTCTCGCGGGCAGCGCTCGCTGCCGGCGCAGCCGCTCGTCAGCTCGCAGACCTTCCTCGTGCACGTTCACACTTTTCGCCGGCCTTAGGCTGTCCGTTCCGCGCGCGAGAATCGCTCGCCGTGATCAGCACCGCAGCCTGCGAGACTCGCGTCGAGCTGAAGCCGCGTTCGCCCCTCGCGCTTCCCGGCGGTGCTCCGGACGGCGTGATGCGCCGTCGCGGTGGCGTGCTTGAGCGCCTCCTGCACGTCGACGGGCGGCCGGTGATCGTTCGCGCCGCGCACGGCACCGGGCGTGCGACGGTTCTGCTCGGAGCGTGGGGACCATCACGCGAGTTGTGCTTGATGGCGATCGCGAGGATGCGTTGGGCGCTTGGGATCGACGACGACGTCAGCGAGTTCCACCGGCGCTTTCGCGAGGATCCGCTGATTGGCAGGGCCATCAGGGCCGCACCCGGGCTCCGGCCAACGCGCCGCCCCGAGCCGTTTGAAGCCCTCGCCTGGGCGATCTGCGAGCAGCTCATCGAGTTCACACGCGCCACAGCGATCGAGCGCCGTATTGTCGCCCGGCTCGGGCGGGGCATTCCGGGCACGCCGCTGCGCGATCTTCCGACCGCGGCGACGCTCGCCGGCGCCGCGCCGGCGCTGCTCGAGTCTTTCGACCTCGCCGGTCGGCGGGCAATCGCGCTGCGCCGGGCTGCGCGCGAGGTCGCCTGCGGTCGCGTGAACCTTGGGAGCGCCGACCTGGAGCGCGGCTGGCAGCGGCTGCGTACGATTCCCGAAATCGGCTCCTGGACGGTCGAGTCGCTGGCGCTCCACGGTCAGGGCCGCCTCGACCAGGTCCCAGCCGGTGATCTCAACCTGCGAAAGCTGGTCGGGCGCCTGCTCTCCGGCGACCCGCGCGGGCGTGCCGACGAGCAGCAGGTTCGTAGCTTCTTCACGCGCTACTCGCCCTGGGGAGGCCTCGCCGCGGCCTATGCGGTGCGCGCTGCGATCACTCACCCTGCCCTGGGAGGAACTCGTCCGTGACGGCGTAACCGCTCTGCGGCGAGCCCTCCAACAAGCCATGCGCGCTCATCCAGTTGCCGAACGTCAACCACGCGTTTGGATTCTGGTAGCCAAACGGCTCCCCCGCCGAAGGTTCGGACGCGGGCGCGCTGGCGAGCAGAACCGCGAGCTCGAAACGCCGGCTGAGGCCGGGGTCGAGTCCTACGAGCAGACTGGCGACGGCGCCTGGGTTTGCCCGGACAGCTTGCTCGCCGCGTGTCAGCGACTGCAGGAAAGCCCGCAGCAGCCCGCCGTCGTGGTGCGCCTCGCCCACTCGTACGACGACGACCAGCTCGCTGAAGGTCGGCACGCCGGCGGCTGGAAGCCGGATCACGCTCGCTTGGTGGTGGGACAGCCCAAGCGCGACGGCGTCGTAGTTCCACAGCCCGCCGATGCTGGCCACCGCCTTGCGGCCGGTGAGCGGGGCGTCGACCTCGCTGCCGGCGTCGATCGTGTGCACGCGCGATGGGGAAATGCCCGCGCTCGCAAGGAAGGTCGCGAGCGCTGCCGCGGCCAGAGGAGTGCCGGTGGTCGCGACGGTCTTGCCGAGAAGCTGGCGCGGCGCCGTTATCGGATGGCTCTCGAGCGAGATGATCGACTCGAGTGGGACCTGGACGAGGGCGCCGATCGCCACCAGGCGCGACCCCGACGCGCGCGCCGCAAGCAGCGCCGGCTCTGAGCTGATTGCGACCGACGCCTGCCCCGCGCTCAGCGCCTCCAGAGCCGTCTCGCCGCTCGCCGGCGCGGTCGTGCTGACCGATAGCGCGCCGCGGGCGAAGTCCCCGTCTGCGATCCCTTCGTAGAGCGCTGCATAGAGCGCGCTTGGCGCGCCGCTGACGGCGACGACGAGCTTGCGCGGCGCGCCGAGTGTCGTGCGTGTGTGAACGACCCCGCATCCGGCGCATACGGCAAGGCTGATCACGCCAGCTGCAAGCAGCGCACCGTGACCGCGAAGGAATCGCGTCTGCATCGGACCGGCCGGATCGTAGAGGACTACGAGGGTGCCGTTGTCGTCAACGACTTGACGAAGTCCTCGAGCTGACGCGTCGTCCAGCACTCGAAGACCTCGCAATAAGGCGCGTAGGCGGCGATGACCGAGTCACCGTAGTTCCAGTAGAGACGTGGCTCCGGGTTCAGCCAGAAGGCGCGCCGCGCGCGCGCGGCCAGCGCCGCAAACTCGCCGGCGCGCGGATCGCGTCCGTTGGTTCGTGCGTCGCCGAGCACGATCAAGTTGGCGCGAGGATCGAGGTCGTCCTCGACGAGCACGCGGAACTCCGACCAGACGCGGCCGTAGTCGGTGTAGCCGGAGACGTCGGCTACGCCCGCGTCGCGGGCGATCGCCTCGCTTACGGCGCTGAACGCGCGCTCGCGAGCAAAGACGTCGGTGACCTCGGAGACGCGCTCGATGAAGACGAACGAGCGCATGCGCCGGAACGAGTCGTGGAGCGCGTGCAACACCGAGAGGAAGAAGACCGATGCCGACGTGACGCTGGTGGAGACGTCGCAGAGGACGTACAGCTCGGGCCGTCTTGGGCGCCGCTGGCGTGTCTTGATCACGATCGGAACACCCCCTGTCTGCAGCGAGCTGCGCACCGTGCGCCGGAAGTCGATGTGATCGTGGCGGTGGTGGCCGCGGAGCTCGCCACCACCCGTCGCGAGCCGGCGTCGGAGTTGGGCGACTACGCGGTGGACGGCCGCAAGGTCGGCAGCCGGCCCGCTTGGCAGTGCGCGGTCGAGCTCGCCGAGTGGCCGCGCCGGCGCGAGCGTCTCGGTGCGTTCGATCTGCGCCCGCTCGAGCTCGGTTCGCAGCATTGCCTCGAACTGCCGCAGGGCCTCCCGCGGGAGCCCCAGGCCCTCACCGAGGGCGAGCTGGCCGTCGCGGCGCAGGCCGAGCGCGCGCCGTATGCGTTGCACATCGATGCCGACGACTCCCGAGCCCGACCCGTCGTCGCGGGCGAGTGCGGCGACGGCGAGCCGTGCCAGGTCGCGCATCCGCCCCTCGTCGAAATCCGCCAGCGCTTCGGCGATCTGTGCACGCAGCTCGTCGAGGTCGAGCCGCCGGGCGTCGGGTCCCTCGCCGGCGGAGGCCCACTCCCGCACGCCCTCGCGCAAGGCAGCTGCCTCGACCGCGCGGAAGAAGAACCGCTCGAAGACGAGGTCGAACACTCGGCGGTCCTCCGGCGACTTCGCGAGCGTCGCCGCGAGCGCTCCCTGGAACGCCTCGCGCTGGCGCCAGTCAACCTCGGCGAGCGCGGCAAATGCGTCCAGCAGCTCGGATGTGCCGATCCTCACGCCCTCGGCACGCAGCTCCTCAGCCAGCTCGAGCAGTCGCGCGTCGATGCCGGCCGGTGGCGAGGCGGCGCTCACGGCGCGGCTGCTGAGAGCGCAACACCGACGCGCGCCGCGACGATCTCGAGGTCGGTGCGGTGCTTGACGATCACCGACATCGTCTGCGCGAAGGTCGCCTCATCGATGTCGCGCGCTCCGAGCAGCAGCAGCGCGCGCGCCCAATCGATCGACTCGGCGATCGACGGCGGCTTCTTCAGGTCCAGCTCGCGAACCATCCCGACCACCTCGACAAGCTTGCGCGCGACCGTCTCCGGTAGCTCCGGCGCGTGCAGCCGCACTATCGCGAGCTCATGTTCGAGCGCCGGATAGTCGAGCCACAGGTACAGGCAGCGTCGCTTGAGCGCCTCGGTCAGCTCGCGCGAGTTGTTTGACGTAAGAACGACCACCGGCTGCGAGCTGGCGGCGATCCGCCCGAGCTCGGGGATCGTGATCTGGAAGTCCGACAGAAGCTCAAGCAGCATCGCCTCGAACTCCTGGTCCGTCTTGTCGATCTCGTCGATCAAGAGCACCACCGGCTCGGCAGCCGAGATCGCACTCAGCAGTGGGCGAGCCAGCAGGAACTCCTCGCCGAAGATGTCGTCCTGTACCTCGCTCCATGCCGCCCCCTGGGCCTCGGCCTGGATTCGCAACAGCTGCTTACGGTAGTTCCACTCGTAGAGCGCCTTCGCCTCATCGAGCCCTTCGTAGCACTGGAGTCGAATCAGCTCCCTCCGGAGATGGCTCGCAAGCGCCTTCGCGAGTTCGGTCTTGCCGACTCCCGCCGGCCCCTCCACGAGCACCGGCTTGTTCAGCCGGACCGCAAGAAAGGCGACGAGTGCAGTCGAGTCGCCCGGCAGGTAGCCGGCGGCGCGCAGGCCGTCGCCGAGCTCCGCGACCGATTCGGGCAACGCGTCCACTTACCGCGAATGATAGGAGCGTCGCCAGGTGGAGCCGGCCCTGTTATGCGGCCGCTGCGACGCTCACGCTCTCGCTTTGCACGCCGTGGTTGCCCGCGAGGTCGACGGCAGTGAGCGCAAGTGTCCAGACCCCCCGCTTCGAGGGCCGCCAGGTGAAGATGTGCGGACCGTGCCCGAGCTGCAGCGTGCCGTAGTACGAGGTCTTGCCGTCGTAGGTGGCGCTGAGGCTGACGTTCGAGATCTTCGACAGGGTGAAACGGATGTCGCTCACGCGTCGCGCGCGGGCGCCGAGCACCGGTCGCATCACGATCTGCGGCGGCTGTTTGAGGTCGGCCCGGAACGCCGCGGCGGTGGCGCAGTAGATCTGGTTGGGGTTGGTTGTCGTGCCTGTGGTGCCCGTGGTGCCGGTCGTGCCGCTCGTGCCTGTGCTGCCGCTCGTGCCTGTGGTGCCGGTCGTGCCGGTGCCGCCGCTCGTGCCTGTGGTGCCGGTGCCGCCGCTGGTGCCTGTGGTGCCGGTCGTGCCGCTCGTGCCGGAGCTGCCGGTGCTGCCGGTGCTGCCGCCGGCGAGGGTCCCGCCGGTACCGCTTGCCCCGGTGCTCGGCGCCGCCGTGGTGCCGGGTCCGACAACCCACAGCGCCTGCGTCGACGTCTCGCGGGTCTGCGAGCAGAGGGTCTGGAGGAAGCCCGTCAGCAGCTCGTGGTAGCTGAGGTCCGATTCGCCGAATTGGTCGTACAGCGACCAGTGGCCGGTGTTGTAGCCCGGCAGCGCAAGCCGCGCCTCGTCGTTGCCGCGAGTGAAGAGCTGCTGCGCAAGGCTGTCGCCCTGGTAGGCAAGGTCGTACAGCCCGATCAGCGACTGGATGAAGGCGTTGATCACGCGCTCGTGCGGCGCGAAGCTGTAGATCAGATACCAGGCCCCGGCCGAAGTCGGCGATTCGATGCCCAACGGCGGCTTGGCTTGGAACACTCCGAGCGCGTCGTGGGCGTCGGCGAGGTAGACGCTGTCGTGGAGCATCGTCGCGGCCCCCGTCAGTGCTTCGACGGCCGTTCCCTCCGTGATCGCACTGACCCACGGTGGGCTGCCCCCATCGAAGCTGAAGTCGTACTCCCAGGCGATCCCGCCCGCGCGCGGGACCGAGAGACTGAGCGCTTCGTCCATGACATCGGCGAGATTTGTCGCCTCGTGGTCGTCATAGAACCCGTCGGCGGCGCCGAACGTGCCGAGCCACTGGATCTCGAGGCCCTGGCCGGGGTAGTACTCCCACACGAGGCTGCTGCCCGGGAACCCGACTCGCTGATTGGCGGCGAGGATCGGCGCGCTGCTCCACCACTGCTGGTTGCGCTGCACGGTAAGCAACAGCGCCGGCAGACGCCCAGGCGTAAGCGCTCCCGAGCGGGCGATCGCGCGGAGCGTGGCGAGGACCGCTCCGAGCTCCTTGTGCCGCGTCCCCGAGAGGTGCCGCTCGGACTCCTGCGCACTGGTCCAGGCGGTTGTAAAGGTCGCGGCGCTCGCGGCGGTGATCTCACCGCGCTCGGCGAGTTGTGCAAGTGCGCGGACGAAGCTCAGCCCGGCGGAAGCCGCTGCTCCGACCGCGGGCGCGGCCTGCAAGGTCGGTGGCGTCGGGCTGGCCGTTGCAGTGCGGGCGCCGAGGTTCGTTCCGAGCGGCTCGGAACGCAGGCGACCATGGTCGAGCACGAGCTCTCGCGAGCTGTACGGTACCCGGCCATGCTGCTCCGGGCGGTTTGTGGCAGACGCGCCAGCAACGCCGCAAAGGCCTAGCAGCACCACAGCGCAGCCCGCCGTCAGCAGCGGCCGCACGGGGACCATGGTACTGTCGAACGCGCCCGTGAGCGCTGGTCGAACCTTGTTGCAACACCACTTGCGGCAGGTAGCGCTGGCGTTTGGAACGCTGCTCGCGGGCGCCGCGATTGCAGCATGCGGCGGCTCGTCTCCCACCGCTGTCAGCGCGACGCACCTGCTGTCGCAGACGTTTAGCGCCAACCTCGGCAAGATCCAGTCAGGTGAGCTGGCGCTGACCGTCCGCGCCGATCTCGACGGCGTCAGGCGCCTCGGCGGCAAGCCGTTGTCCCTGCAGCTCTCTGGCCCGTTCACCGAGCACGCGGGGTCTGTCACGGCTTTCGATTTCAGCGCGACGGTGACCGAGGCCGGATCGACGCTGCCGGTCGCAGTTCTGTCCACCGGTAAGGCCTTCTACATCGAGTTCGGAGGCACCTATTACGCGTTGCCCTCCCGCCTCGAGTCCTCGCTGGCCAAGGTCGTGCGGTCCTCGAGCGGAACGGGCGGTTTCTCGACCCTGCTGACGAAGCTCGGCATCAATCCGCTCTCCTGGCTGACCGCGCCCAAGCTCGTCGGCACGACGATCGTGAGCGGGGTTGAGACAGATCACCTGACGGCACGCCTCGATGTCGCCCAGCTGCTCGGGGAGGTCGCGAAGCTGATGTCGGCGAGCGGCGTGATTTCGGGCTCGTCGTCGCTCGCGAGAGCGCTCACCCCGGCGAACCTGGACCAGATCGCTTCGAGCGTCAACTCGGCGCGGGTCGGCGTCTACAGCGGCGCAGATGATCACATCCTGCGTGAGTTCTCGGCCACGCTCACGTTCACGACCCCGGCCGCCGCGCAGCGTTCCCTCGGCGGGCTCACCGGTGGCTCGTTCGAACTCGATGCGACGATCGCCAACCTGAATACACCGGAGACGATCATCCCGCCGTCGAGCTCCGAGCCGTTCCGCGACCTGCTCGGCGCAAGCGGCGGCGTACCATCGCTGTAGCGGCGACGGGGCACGCACAGCCATGGTCGATTTCACTTTGAGCGACGAGCAGCTGGCGTTGCGAGAGCTGGCGCATGACTTCGCTGCGAAGGAGATCCGCCCTGTCGCCTGGGATTTCGACCGCGACAGCACGTTCCCGGCGCAGATCATCGAGCACGCCTGGGAGCTCGGGCTGATGAATGTCTACATCCCCGAGCGTTTTGGGGGTGTGGGACTCAGCTCGTTCGCCGGCGTGCTGATCGAGGAGGAGCTTGCCTGGGGTTGTTCGGGCATCCAGACGTCGGTCGGCTGCAACGGCCTCGCGACGACGCCCCTGCTGCTGGCGGGTTCCGAGGAGCTCAAACGGCGCTACCTCGAGCGCCTGACGGCGGCGCCGTTACTCGCGTCGTTCTGCTTGACCGAGCCGGATGCCGGATCCGACGTCTCGGCGATGAAGACGCGAGCCGTTCGCAGGCACGACAAATACGTGATCAGCGGTTCGAAGTGCTTCATCACCAATGGCGGCTACGCCGACTTCTACACCGTTTATGCGAAGACCGATCCGCAGGCCGGGCACCGCGGCATCTCATGTTTCATCGTGCCGCGCGACGCCGGCGTGCTCGTCGACAAGCACGAGGACAAGATGGGCCAGCGCGCTTCGAATACGGCGACGGTCACTTTTCCCGATGTCGAGATTCCGGCTGACCATCTGATTGGCGAGGAGAACGCCGGCTTCAAGATCGCGATGATGACGCTTGATCGCACACGTCCCGGCGTGGCGGCGATGGCGGTGGGAATCGCCCGTGCCGCGTTCGAGTTCGCTGTCTCCTACGCAAAGGAGCGCACGCAGTTCGGCGTGCCGATAGCGATGCACCAGGCGATCCAGTTCATGATCGCCGACATGGCAACGGACATCGAGGCCAGCCGGCTGCTCGCCTGGAAGTCGGCCGTGCTGCTGGATCAGGGCCAGCGCAACACGCTGCTCTCCTCTCACGCCAAGCGCTTCGCTGCCGACGTCGCGATGCGCGTCGCGACCGATGCCGTGCAGGTGTACGGCGGCTACGGCTTCATCAAGGACTACCCGGTCGAGAAGCTCATGCGCGACGCAAAGATCATGCAGCTCTACGAAGGCACCGCCCAAATCCAGCGGATCGTGATCGCGCGCGAAATCCTCGCGCCCCGCGACTAGTCGTCGACGTTCTCGGGCTGCGTGACGAAGGTTGCCGGGTCGCCGCCGATCCGTCCGACGACGTCGATCGCCTCGATCGCGATCATTTCCTCGTCCGCCAGGACGAAGTCGAAGACGTCGATGTTCTCGGCCTGTCGCTGCGGCGAGGACGCCTTGGGAATGACGACGCAGCCGAGCTGGATGTGCCAGCGCAGGATCACCTGGGCCGCCGTCCTCCCATGGGCCGCGGCCGCAGCGGTGATCGCAGGGTGCTCGAGGACCCTGCGATCGGCCTGAGCCAGCGGACTCCACGACTCTGTGACGATGCCCTCTCGCCTGTGCACTTCGCGTAGCGCGGCCTGTGCGAAGCCCGGATGCAGCTCAACCTGGTTGACGGCTGGAGCCACTCCCGTCGCGGCGATGATCCGCTCCAGATGGTCGGCGTTGAAGTTGGATACGCCGATGGCTCGTGCCCGTTCAGTCCCGGCTATCTCGATCAGCGCCCGCCAGGTCTCGACATAGAGGTCCTGCGACGGGACCGGCCAATGGATCAGGTAGAGGTCGACGTAATCGAGGCCGAGCTGGCCGAGGCTCCGCTCGAACTGTGCCAGCGCCTTGGCGTGTCCGTGCTCGGTGTTCGGCAGCTTCGTCGTGATGAACAGATCCTCGCGGGCGACCTCGCTGCGTGCGATCGCGTCACCGACGCCGGCTTCGTTGCGATAAGCCGCGGCCGTGTCAATGCTGCGATAGCCCGCGTTGATGCCATCAGCCACGAGCGCGCTGGTCTCCTCCGGCGGTACCTGAAACACGCCGAGACCGAGTTGCGGCATATCGACTCCTGCTCCCAGCGCAACGTTGGGAACAGTCCCTGGCTCGGTGCTCACGACGCCCTTTCCGTCTGACAGCGGCTGCGGCTCAAGGATAGCCACGCACCGATACGGGGGCGCTGAAGCTCTCCGCGTTTGCGCCCTCGACCGTGCCCACGAACACGCGGAAGAAACCGCCGTGATGGAAATGCACGACGATCTTGAACGGCACCAGGCCGTTGACCGCCGCGTTCGCTGTGATGCCGCCGGCCATCAGCTTCCAGGTCGTTCCGATCAGCTCCTGGATGGCGTACTTGGCATCGGTTTCGCTCGCGGGCGCGACGGTCCCCGTGAAGCGCGTCGCCGGGTGCGCTCGTGAACCGATACCGCGCGTATGGACGCTCACCGCGAGGGTGTCGGTCTCAGCGACGATCGGTGAGACGACCGTCGGCTTGCTGACGTTGATCACGCGGTACTCGGTGCTGATGTCGAGCGACGCGATCGTGAATGAGTAGGCGCCAGTCGACGACGTCAGCTCGGTGTTGCCGACCTGAGTGAATCCGGCGGTGTAGGGGAACGCGTTCTGCTGGAGCGCGACAGCCTGGTCCGCATTGCCGGTGCCCGCAAGCGTGCCTGCCACTGTCACGAGACCGCCGTAGACGACCGGGTTCGGGCTCGCGTCGATCTGCAGCGAGAGCGGGATCTTCGCCGTCTTGAACGTCTCGTTTGTGCCCTTCGTCGTGCCGTTGGCGCTCACCGCCACGAGGCGATAGTCATACGTCTTGTAGGCAGCGAGCCCGGTCACCGTCGCGCTCAAATTCTTCGTCACCGTGCCGTCGCCCAGCTGGATCGGCACCGAGGTCGAGCCGTAGGCGGTCGTCGTTCCGTACTCGAAGTAGACCTCGGTTGCCACGCCTTCCGGGTTCGAGCTGCCCTCGAGCACCGCCGACTGGTAGGTGATCTGGGTAGCCGCGCCGGTCGTCGCGGTCGGGGCGGGCGGCGGGCTGGCCGCGAACGCGGTGGCGCCACTCACTGCGAGCAGCGAACATGCTGCAGCTGTCAGATTGATGATTCTCCTCACGCTTCCTCCTGTCGCCGCATTGCCCCGCCATCGCTCGGCGGCTTTCTCCCACAGCTCGAACACGCCCCACCCGGTTGAAGTTGCCGAAAACGGTACCGACCCTAATCCGCTCTCAATATTGATTCGCGTGCAAGACAACTATGGCGTACCCTCTGCAAATGGGTGACGACGCCCGCGCCGGAGGATTCCGCGAGCTTGCGAGCGCCCGTGCCGAGCAGCTGCTCGGACGCGTTGCTCGTGATCTCCTCGATAGCCCCAGCCTCGGGACCGCGATCGGCCGTGCCCTCGAGGCTCGCTCGAAAGCCGCGCAGGCTCAGGAGGCCGCGATGGGCTTGTTGAACGTTCCGACCGCCGGCGATATCGAGCGCCTGACGCGCCGCGTCCGATCGATCGGAGACCGGCTCGGCGGTATCGAGGACGCGCTGGCGCGCCTGGAGGGCGCGCTTCGCCGCCACTCCGACCAGCTCGTCGGGCGCCTCGACGCGGTCGAAAGGGAGCTCGCGGCAGCCCGGCGTGAGCTCGCCGACCTCGAATCGTCGCGCCTCGATGAGCCGACTATGGTCTCGCGTGACCAGGAAGTGCTGCTGCGCGCGACCCAGGTCGGGTGACGCCATGAGTCGTGCTGGCTGGCGTTGCTCGCCTGCGCGGGGGCTAAAGCAGGGCGCTTAGTCCGAGCCGCCCGACGGCGAGGCCGGTCTGGGACAGGGCCGCCGGGTCGATCCGCTCTCGCTCGCTGGTCAGGACGTCGGTTATCGCCAGGGCACAGGCGACTGGGATGCCGCGGCGCTGCCCAACCGCGAAGAGCGCGGCTGCCTCCATCTCCACGGCCAGGGCGCCGCCCTCCCGCCACTTGGCGAAGCGTTGCTCGCCAACTTCGTAAAAGAGGTCGCTCGACACGATCGGGCCACATCGAACGTCGGGCGCTGCGCGCTGGAGCGCCGCCAGCAGCGACTGGTCCGCCGCTATCCGCTCGCCCGCTCCCAGCGCTCGGCTGGTTCCGTCAGCCGCGATCGCTTCACTGGCGAGGAGCAGCTCGCCGAGCCTC
>JBEKBL010000029.1:0-16958 GCA_050015415.1 Solirubrobacteraceae bacterium | reverse complement strand
ATCGACCGCCTTTCAGCACGGCGACCCGCGTCACAGCTCGCGCGAGCGCTGCCGCGGGCGCTGCCCACGCTGTGGCAGTGAGACGACCGGGGCCATCGACGCCTCGTCCGCCGCGTGCTCGTCCGCTCGCTCCGGGAGGCTCGCTCCGGTCAACGAGCGGTAGAGCGCGACCTGCTCGTTGATGATCTTGCCGATCCGCAGGACGCCTTCGCGGATCTGGTCCTCGGTCGAGCTCGAGAAGTTGAGTCGCATCGAGCTGTGGCCGCGACCGTCGTCGAACGCGGCCTCACCGGGCACGAATGCGACGTTCTCGCGCAGCGCGCGCGCGAGCAGGTCGGTCGTGTCGATGTACTCGGGCAGCGTCACCCAGATGAAGAGCCCACCGCCGGGATGGGTCCAGCTGGCCTCTGCCGGCAGGTAGGTGGCGAGCGCGTCGAGCATCGCGTCGCGGCGCCGTCGGTAGCGATCACGGACGACGTTGATGTAGTCGCGCCAGTCTCCGTTCGCGAAGTACGCAGCGACGAAGTACTGCGTCAGCGAGGACGAGCAGAGATCGGCCGACTGCTTGCCGAGGTTGATCTTCGCCAGCACCGGACGCGGCGCAACGACCCAGCCGACGCGTATTCCGGGCGAGAGGATCTTCGACATCGTCCCGGTATAGATGACGAAGTCGCCGCCGTCGCGTGAGCCACGCGGAACCTCGAGCGAGCGCAGTGTCGGCAGATCATCGCCTTCGTAGCGGAGCATGCTGTAGGGGTTGTCCTCGAGCACGAGCAGTTCGCGCTCGCGGGCGAGATCGACGAGGCGGCGCCGTCGCGGCAGCGACATCGAGACGCCGGCAGGGTTCTGGAAGGTGGGGATCGTGTAGATGAACTTCGGCCGCCGTCCGTCCGCCGCGAGCTGGTCGAGCGTCCGCTCGAGCAGGTCGATCTGCATTCCGTCGGCGTCCATCTCGATCTGGATCAGCTCGGCCTCATACGAGCAGAACGCGGGCACTGCGCCGGGGTAGGTCGGGCCCTCGGCGATGACGATGTCGCCCGGGTCGAGCAGCGTCTTGCAGACGAGGTCGATCGCCTGTTGACCGCCCGTCGTGACGATCACCTCATCGGCGGCGACCGGCATTCCCTCGGCGGCCATCAACTCAACGATGCAGTCCCGCACTGACTGGAGGCCGTCTGTCGGACCGTACTGGAGAGCCTGCGCAGCGGATCTGGTGGCAACGTCGTCGAGCAGCGATCGCAGCAGCTCAGGCTCGAACAGCGTGGTGTCCGGCAGCCCGCCGGCGAGTGAGATCACCTCCGGCCGCTCGGTGATCACCAGCAGGTCGCGCATCGCGGACGAGCGCATTCGGCCCGTGCGTGCGGCGAACAGCGCACCGTAGCGCTCGAGCTCGTGCGCAGTCGAACGCGCCGGCCGCCGCCGGTCGCCGCCGACGCTCATCGCGCTGTACGCCTCGGGCACCGCAGCGACCCTGATGGATCCTTCACTATCGTCACGCTCAACCCACCGTAGCGCACGATGAGCCTTGTGAACCACTCCTGCGAGACAGCTGCCAGCGCCGGCACGCCGCGCTTCGATCTGCCTGCTCGCCCCGGGAAAGCCCGCTGAGCGCCCGGCGCAAGCTCGTGCTCGTCGTGATCGACGGCGCGACGCCGGCGATGGTCGCGCGCACGGTCGCTGCGGGCCGCGCCCCGACGATCGCGGCGTTGATCGAGCGCGGCACGTTCGTCAGCGACGCCGTCTCGGTCTTTCCCTCGGTCACACCGGTCTGTGCAGCCTCGATCGCGACCGGCCACGCGCAGGACCGCCATCACATTCCGGCGATGAACTGGTACCACCGCGGCGAGCGACGCTACGTGGAGTACGGCTCGAGCTTTCGCGCCTCGCTGCGCTTCGGGCTCGCACGGCAACTGACCGACCTGATCTACAACATGAACGGGGAGCACCTCGCCGCCGAGCCGCTGACAGTGTTCGAGCAGCTCGACGACGCGGAGCTTCGCACCGCCGGGACCACCTATCTGATGTATCGCGGGCGCCATCCGCAGGAGCCGGCGCGCGAGACGCTGCTGACGCGGATCGCCGCCCGCTCACTGGTTCGCCGGGCGGTGCTCGGCCCGCGCGAGCTGTTCTACGGCGATATCTTCGCCAGCCGTGCGACCGGCTGCTACGGCACGCTTGGCATGCCCGGCGTGCGCGACCGCCACGCCGGCTGCGTCGGCGCCTACCTGGTGAATCACGACCTGGTCGACTTCCTGCTCCTGTCGCTGCCCGACAACGACAACCACTCGCACCGCCACGGGCCCGAAGGCCAGATCGACTCGCTGCCCGAGGCCGACCGCCAGCTGGCGATGCTGTTCACGGCCGGCGGTGGAACTGACCGCTTCCTAGCCGACCACGCGGTGATCGTCGTCGCCGATCACGCGCACACGCTCGTTGAGCGGTCGATCTCATTGATTTCGCACTTCACGGGCCACTTCGATATTCGCCTGCCGACCGACCTTCGCCCGCCCGGGGAGGCGGAGATCGCGCTCTGCCCCAACTCGCGGGCGGCGATGATCTACGCGCTCGAGCCGCGCGTTCTCGCCGCGACGATCGACCGGGCGCGACGCCTCGACGGTGTCGAGCACGTCATCTGGCGCGACGGCCCCGATGCCGTGATCGCCGGCAACGGCGGGGAGCTTCGTTTCGCGCCGGGAGCCGGCGCGCGGGATCCGCGCGGACGCGGCTGGGACGTGCGCGGCGACCTCGGTGTGCTGGACGCCCGCGTCGATCGATCGATGTTCCACAGCGAGGGCTATCCGGACGCGCTCGGCCGCGCCTGGGATGCGCTGAGCTGTCCGACCTCGGGCGACGTTCTGCTGTCGGCGGCGGGCGGCTGCGAGTTCACCGATTGGGGCGGCGCCAGCCACATTGGTGGCGGCAGCCACGGCTCGCTCGCCGCCGGCGACTCCCTGGCGCCGCTGATCTGCTGCGGCGTGGCGGGCGGACTCGAGCGCGACCAGTGGTCGATCAAGGACGTCACGCCGCTCGTCGCGCGCCATTTCGGGCTTGGCTGAGGGCTCGCGTAGGGCTCCTCGCTTCGCTCGGGGCGGGCTGCGTTACCGCTGAGTTGATGTCGAGTTGCGTGCGAACACGACTGGTGGCGCTAGCCGGCTGCTAGCAGGAGCTGCTCGATCGTATCGGCGCGCATTGGCTCGGAGCAGGTGACGAGGACGCCCATCAGCCAGGGGTCCTCGTCGGCCGGCAGCAGGCGCGTTGGCATCTGCGTGACGAGGCTGGCGACTGCGAGGTCGCGGTCGAAGCCGAGCACCGAGGCGCGCGCGCCTGTCATGCCGACGTCGGTTATGTAGGCGGTCCCGCCGGGAAGGACACGAGCGTCGGCGGTCGGTACGTGGGTGTGCGTGCCGAGGACCGCCGTGACTCGGCCGTCGAGGTACCAGCCGAGCGCCTCCTTCTCGCTCGTCGCCTCGGCGTGCATGTCGACGAGGATGTGGTCCGCCTTGCCACGCAGATCGGCCAGCGCTGCGTCGATCTCGGCGAAGGCCGAGCGGCCGGCACGCATGTAGAGGTTGCCCGAGAGGTTGACCACGGCGAGGCGCGCCCCGTCGCGCTCGACGACTGTCAGTCCACGGCCCGGTTGGCTGCGCAAAAAGTTGGCCGGTCGCAGGATCCGGTCCTGCTCGTCGAGGTAGGCGTAGATCTCCGAGCGGCGATACGTGTGGTTCCCGAGCGTGATCACGTCGACCCCCGCCGCGAACAGCTCGTCGGCGATCTTGGGCGTGATACCGAAGCCGCCGGCGACGTTCTCGGCGTTGACGACGATGAACGTCGGCGCGTGACGCTCGATCAACTGCGGCAGCAGCGAGAGGAGCGCCCGCCGGCCGGCCGGTCCAACGAGATCGCCACAGAACAGAATGCGCACTTCCACGCATCCGAGCGTAGCGTCCATACTGCGCCCATGACGACCGAGGAACGTGTCGTGGAAGAGCGCCTCGGGGACGAAGAGCCACTCCCTGCCCCGCCGTCACCGGCACCGCTCGTCATTCCGCAGGGTGTCCAGCTTGTTCTGCTGGCCGTCGCATTGCTGGCGCTCTGGCTCGCGGCGCGCGCCGCACGTGAGGTGGTGCTCGTCTTCACGGTCGCCTCGCTGATCGCCTTGATCCTCAACCCGTACGTCGACCGTCTGCACCGGACCGGACTGCCGCGCGGGTTCGCGATCCCACTCACATATCTCCTCCTGCTGCTGACCGTCGCCGCGGTCGGTGTCGTCTTGGCACAGCCGATCTCGAACCAGATCAATGCCTTCCAGCACAGCCTGCCGCACCTCGTGCGCGAGGCCAACAAGCGGCTTGACTCGATCCAGGCCTTTCTCAATCACCACGGACTTCACATCCAGCTGAAGAAGCAGGGCCAGACCGCGCTGCAGACGCTGAAGGACAAGATCGTCAAGGGCTCGAGCTCACTGCTTTCGTTTACGACGAGCCTCCTGACGAGCGTCGCGGACGCGGCGATCGCGATCGTCTTGATCTTCGTCGTCTCGGTCTACCTGCTCGTCTACGCACGCCAGATCGGCGCGCTCGTGCGGCGGTTGCTGCCGCCCGGCGACGGCACGCCGCAGGACGACTATCCGACGCGGGTGCAGCGCGCGGTCTCGGGCTACGTCCGCGGCCAGCTCGCGTTCAGCGTCGTGATGGGCGCAACTGCCGGCGTCGCGCTCTGGATCTTCGGCGTGCTCGGCATCTTTCCCGATGGCCGCACCTACGCCTTTGCATTCGGTGCATTCTTCGGTGTGATGGAGCTTAATCCTGTTCGTCTCGATCCAGCAACTCGTGGGTCACATAGTCGCGCCGCAGATCTTCAGTCACGCGCTGCGGATCAATCCGCTGCTGGTGATCCTGGCGCTGCTGTTCGGTGACGCGATCTACGGGCTAGTCGGCGCGCTCGTCGCCCTTCCGGTCGCCGCCGTGCTACGCGAGACGATCCTCTACCTGCGCCGCCACGTGGTGTTGGAGCCCTGGCACGTCCCGCGAGGCCCAGGGTGACGAGCCTCGAGGCGCACGGACTCACGAAGCGGTTCGGCGACCGCGTCGCCGTGCAAAACGTGAGCTTCAGCCTCGGCCCCGGCGAGGTGCTGGCGATCATCGGACCGAACGGCGCCGGCAAGACGACCCTCCTCTCGATGCTCGCAGGTGGCCTCGAGCCGAGCGACGGCGAGCTGACGCTCCCGCCGGCCGGTGGCATCGGCTGGGTTCCGCAGCAGACCGCCGTCTATTCGAAGCTGTCGGTGGCCGAGAACCTGCGGCTCTTCGCACGGCTCGAGGGGATCGCCGACACCGACGCCGCGGTCGATCGGATGCTCGAGCAGACCGGGCTTCGCCCTCGCGCCGGCGACGAGGTGGGTCGCCTCTCTGGCGGCAACCGCCAGCGCGTGAACATCGCAATCGGGCTGGTCTCGGAGCCCGCGGTACTGCTGCTCGACGAGCCGACCTCCTCGCTTGATCCGCGCCAGCGCGCGCGGCTGTGGGAGTTCATCAACGATCGCGTGCTCGCCGGGACGAGCGTCGCGTTTGCAACCCATGACATCGCGGAGGCCGAGCGCTACGCCGGAACGCTGCTGGTCCTGGCGGACGGAGAGATGCTGTTCGCAGGTCCGCCCGCCGGCCTCGCAGCGGCCGAGCACGAGAGCGATCTCGAGCGCGCGTTCGTCGCCTTTCTCGCGGAGCGCGGCCATTGATGGCACTGCGCGCACTGCTCGGAAAGGACCTGCGGATCCTGCGCCGCTCGCCGGCGCTGCTCGCGCTGTTGATCGCCTACCCAGTCGCCATCGCGGTGCTGATCGGCCTCGCGCTGTCGAGCTCACCGGCGCGCCCGCGTGTCGCATTTCTCAACGAGATCCCGCCGAGCCAGGCCACGATCCAGCTCGGCAGCCAGGAGATCGACACGACCCGCTACGAGCAGGAGCTCTTTCAGGCGATCCAGCCCGTTCCCGTGGGAAGCGTCGCTCAGGCCCTCGCCGACGTGCGCAGCGGCAGCACGATCGCAGCTCTGATCATCCCGCCCCAGCTGCCAGAAGAACTCGCGAGCGCGGCTCAGACCGCCTACGTACAGGTGATCTACAACGGCAACGCGATCAACCAATCGCTGGTCCAGACGGCGATCGAGTCGAAGCTCGCCCAGGCGAACGCGCTCCTCGCCACGCAGCTCTCGCACGTCGCCGACAGCTACATCGATCTGCTGCTGGCGGGCGGGGAGCTGCATTTCCTGGGCAGCACCTACGACGTGCTCGGGCTCGTCCGTGCACGGACGGCGCTCGCCGCGATCGAGGCTGCGCTGCCGCCGTCCTCGCCGTTGCGAGCGAGGATCGCGAACGTCGAGAACTTCGCCCAGATCGCGGTCTCTCACCTCGGCGGCTCGAAGAAGGTGATCGGCGCCGTTGCGGCGCCGATCGCGGTGCGCCAGCGGGTGCTGAGCGGCGCTCGCACGCCGCTCAGAGATTACGCGGTCGCCGTCGCGGTTGCCGTCTCGCTGATGTTCGTCTGCATCCTGCTCGCATCGGGGATGCTCGCGCTCGAGCGCGAGGAGAATACGCTCGCGCGACTGCGGCGCGGGCTTGTCTCCGCCGGCCTTCTGCTGTCCGAGAAGGGGATCCTCGCAGCGATCCTCGGGGTCGCCGTTTCGTTCGCGATGCTATGCGGGATCGGCCTGTTCGTACCGCTCGGCTGGGGCCGCGCCGCGCTCTGGCTGCTCGCGATGGCGGGCGGCGGACTCGCCTTCGCCGCGCTCGGCGTCGCGATCGGCGCGCTCGTGCACGAGGTCCGGGCCGCATCGCTGCTCGCGCTGCTCGTCTCGCTGCCGCTCGTGTTCCTGGCACTGGTGCCCAGCGCCTCCGTCTCGGTCGGCCTCTACGACGTGATCCGCGTCGTCTCGGCGGTCTTTCCGTTCAAGGCCGCGCTCGAGGCACTCGACGCCGCGATAAACCAGTCCCAGCCGAGCCTCGGCATTGCCCTCGCGCACCTCGCGGCCCTGATCGTGGGCTTCGGCGCCCTAGCACGCCTGGCGCTGCGGCCCTAATCCGGGGGTTCGAAACCTCGCGGTACCATCACAGGCGATGGCGTTTCCCGACACCCGGCTGCGTCGCCTGCGCCGGACCGCCGCCCTGCGCGGCCTCGTCCGCGAGACGGACCTCAGCCCGCGACATCTCCTGACGCCGCTCTTCGTCGCGTCGACCGGCGCACCGATCGGCCTGATGCCGGGCGTCTCACGCCTCTCGATCTCTGAGGCGGTTGCCGAATGCGATGAGCTCGCTGGGCTCGGGATTCCCGGCGTCGTGCTGTTCGGCATCCCCGACGAGAAGGACGCCGAGGGCTCCGGGGCGTGGGACGACGAAGGCATCGTCCAGCTCGCGACGCGCGCGATCAAGGATGCCCATCCCGACCTGCTTGTCGTAACCGACGTCTGCCTCTGCGAGTACACGAGCCATGGGCACTGCGGCCTGCTCGCGAGCGACGGCAGCGTCGACAATGACGCCTCGCTCGAGCTGCTCGCGCGCACCGCAGTCAGCCACGCGCGGGCGGGCGCCGACGTGATCGCGCCCAGCGACATGATGGACGGCCGCGTCGGCGCGATCCGCGCGGAGCTCGACAGCGAGGGCTTCAATGAGCTGCCGATCCTGGCCTACGCTGCCAAGTTCGCCTCCGCCTTCTACGGCCCATTCCGCGAGGCCGCTGACTCGACACCGGCGTTCGGCGATCGGCGCAGCTACCAGATGGACGGCGCCAATCGCCGTGAGGCGCTGCGCGAGGTCGAACTCGACATCGCCGAGGGCGCCGACATCGTGATGATCAAGCCCGCCCTCGCCTACCTCGACGTGATCGCTGCCGTCCGCGCGAGCACGCTGCTGCCGATCGCGGCCTACAACGTCAGCGGCGAGTATGCGATGGTGAAGGCTGGCGCAGCGGCGGGCGCCTTCGACGAGCGCGCCGTCGTGCTCGAGACGCTGACCGCGATCCGCCGCGCGGGGGCCGACATCATCATCACCTACCACGCAAAGGACGCCGCAAAGTGGCTCGCGCAATAGACGCGGCGGCGTCGCCAAAGGCTCGCAGCCGCAAAGACGGCGCAGCGGTCCCACTTGACGACCTCGACCGCAAGCTCCTCAACCTGATGCAGGGCAGCTTTCCCCTCGAAGCGCGACCCTACGCCGCCGTGGCATCCCTCGCCGGAGTGACCGAAGCGGAAGTGCTCGCGCGCGTCGAGCGCCTGCTGAGCGAGCGCATCATCAGGCAGGTGACGCCGATCTACGACACGCGGGCGCTCGGCTACGGCTCGATGCTCGTCGCGGCCAAGGTCGATGCCGACCATCCCTGGCGCGCCGCGCAGATCATCAACGCGCACCCCGGGGTGTCCCACAACTATCTGCGAAACCACGAGTTCAACATGTGGTTCACGATCGCCGTCGAGCGCGACTCGCGACTCGGCCTCGACGGCACGCTGGACGTCCTCGCCGAGCTGACCGGCGCCGAATCGATCCGCCAGCTCCCGACGCTCAAGCTGTTCAAGATCCGCATGGACCTCGAGATGGAGGGCGACACCAAGGCGCTCGCCTCCGCCGGCGAGGAGCGTCCGCCGGCGCCACTGGAGGCGATCGACTACGACGAGCGCGACGTCGCGGTGATCCGGGCGACCCAGGGCGACATGCCGGTGGTGGCCGAGCCCTACGCGCCCGCCGCCGCCGAGCTCGGGATCGACGTGGACTCGCTGCTCGAGCACATGGCCGGAATGCGCGAACGCGGTCTGCTGCGGCGGGTCGCGGCGATTCTCTATCACCGCCGCGCCGGTTTCTCCGCCAATGGCATGGGCGTCTGGCAGGTACCGCCGGAGCGGATCGCCGAGCTCGGGCCGCGGATGGCCTCGTTCCGCGGTATCTCGCACTGCTACCAGCGACCGACTTACGCGGACTGGCCCTATTCGGTCTTCACGATGGCTCACGGCCGCTCGAAGGAGGAATGCGATGCGGTGCTCGACGCGATCGCGGTCGATACCGGCATCGAAGGGCGCGCGACGCTTTACTCCTCGACCGAGTTCAAGAAGATTCGCCTGCTCTATTTCACAGACGACTTCCTGGAGTGGGAAGAGAAATACGCCTGAGGCGTATTTCTCTCCGGCTGCCCAACAGCTCAGACGCGCTGCGGGAACCGCGGCTCCCAGCGTGGCGCCTATTACGAAAGGCTCGCAGCGGTCCCGCCCAATATCGTGCTCCGGGTGGGTTTGGACTTGAATGACGCGCGGTCCACGGCTCTGTACGAGCGAGCTCGCCGGGTGCTCGTGGGCGGAGTGAACTCGCCGGTCCGCTCGATGCGCGCGATCGGGCGCTTTCCGCTGTTCATCGACCACGCAGCCGGAGCGGAGATCATCGACGTGGACGGCAACCGCTACGTCGATTACGTCTGCTCCTGGGGACCGCTGATCGCCGGCCACGCCGAGCCGAGCGTGGTCGCCGCCATCGCGCAGGCAGCCGCCCGCGGCGCGAGCTACGGCGCGCCGACCGAAGGCGAAGTGCAGTTGGCCGAGGAGGTCGCCCGGCGGATGCCCGGCGCCGAGGTCATGCGCATGACCTCGTCGGGGACCGAGGCGGCGATGACGGCGCTGCGCCTCGCACGCGCCCACACCGGGCGCGAGGTCGTGATCAAGTTTGCCGGCGCCTACCACGGTCACTCCGACGGCCTGCTCGCCCAAGCAGGGTCGGGTCTTGCGACTCAATCGATTCCAGCGAGCCCCGGCGTCCCGGCCGGCGCGGCCGCCGCGACGGTCGTCGTGCCGTGGAACGATCACGACGCCCTGATCGTGGCGAGCGACCGCGACGACCTGGCGGCGATCATCGCCGAACCGTGCCCGGCGAACATGGGCCTGGTCCGGGCCGCACCCGGCTTCCTCGAGCTGCTGCGCGACCGCGCGGACGCCGTCGGGGCGCTGCTGATCTTCGATGAGGTGATCAGCGGCTTTCGCGTCGACCGCGCCGGCGCGGGCCGGCGGGCTGGCGTGCAGGCCGATCTTCTCGTGCTGGGCAAGGTTCTCGGCGGCGGTCTTCCGGCCGCGGCCCTCGCCGGGCGGCGTGAGTTGATGGAGTTACTCGCGCCGGTCGGAGACGTCTACCAGGCGGGAACGCTGTCTGGCAACCCTCTCGCTGTCGCGGCCGGCCTCGCCACGCTCGCACTGCTCGACGACGACGCCTACGCAACGCTCGCCAAAACCACCGAGGCCCTGGCGCAGGGTTTGCGCGCCGCGGCTGGCGATCTTCCGGTCAGCGTCGTCTCGACCACCGGCCTCCTGACCGTCTTCTTCGCGGCCGAGCCGCCTCGTAACCTGCGTGCGGCGCAGGCCTGCGACACGCTCGCCCACGGCCGCTTCTGCCGCGAGCTCCTGGCGCGCGGCATTTACGCTCCCCCGTCGCAGTTCGAGGCGTGGTTTCCGTCCCTCGCGCACAGTGAGGCCCAGGTCGAGCAAACGCTCGAAGCCGCGCGCGCCGCGTTTGCGGCCGTCGCGGAGGCGACGTGAACGCGCTCGAGCGGCTGCGGCAGGCGTTGCTCGAGGAGGGCGAGCCGCTGGCTTCAACGCTGGGCGCGAAGGCGGGCGAGGCGACCTGCGAGATCGGGCGGCTCGCGTCGAGCGGGCCACGGGCCGCGGCCGATCCGCCCGAGTACGAACTGCTCGTCGAGGCCATCTACGAGGGCTACCGGCTGCACTACTCAAGCCCACGCCTGATCGATACGAGCGACCGCAACCTCGCGCTGCTCGCCGGGGATCGCCTCTACGCCTTCGGACTGGAGCGGCTGGTCGCGCTCGGCGACCTCGCAGCGGTCCGCGAGCTTGCCGACGTGATCACTCTGTGCGCGCTACTCGCCGCGCGCGGTGAGCTGGCGTCGTGCGAAGCGCTGTGGATTGCCTGTGCGCGCGCCGTCGGGTACGGCGCGGACCACGAGCACCAACGCGTCAAAGCGCTGTTGCGCGAGGGTGATCCGGAAGGGGGTCCGGCGCTCGCGGCGTTGATTGCCCCGCACGCTTTGGCTTGACGATATTGTTCGGCCCCGCCCAGCCCCGCAGGAGATCCGTTTGGCACAAGCGCGCAGGCAACCGAAGTCGAAGTACACGCTCGACCGGGGCATCCCCGGGGCGTTTGAAGGCGAGACCGTCACGCGTCGCCGCTTCATGACGGGCACGGTGCACGGCGCCGGAATGCTGATGACCGCCGGATTCACGCTGCCGGCGATTGGTTTCGCGCTGGGGCCGATCTTCCACAACTACACGCTCGGCTGGCAGAGCGTCGGCTACCCCCGGGACTTCCCGGACAACAACTACATCCCGATCGTGATCACCACTTCTCCGGGGATCGGCGAGGCGGGCAAGAGCACGGTCTACATCCGCCAGCGCGATCCGAGCGTCGACAAGCTGCCGCAGACCAAATACAACCGCTGGGTCGCGATCACCTCGCGCTGCTCGCACCTCGGCTGCTCGGTGCTCTGGGTCGAGGCTTCCGAGCGCTTCGTTTGCCCGTGCCACGGCTCGGTTTTCGATGCTGAGGGGGTGCGCGTGAGCGGCCCCGCGCCGCGACCACTCGACCGCTTCTACACGCGCCTGTTCGAGGGGCAGGTGCAGGTCGGGCCGCGCTACAGCGTGAACAACGAGCTGCGCCCCTTCTCGCCGCGCGACCCGGGCGAGCCGCTGGACGGCATCGGGCAGTACGCCTACCCGTCGCGCCCCTCTGTGAGGAAGCTGCCGGGCAATGTCTAAGGCGCCTCCGCACAGGCCACGCTCGCGGAAGCTGCCGTTGCCGATGCCGCCAATCCCGCCGAAGCTCCTGCCCCCGCCGCCGCCGCCGGGAACGCAGCGCGGGCGTCCGCACACCCCGCTCGAGCACGCCGCCGAAGCCGGCAAATCGGTCGTCGACTGGGTCGATGAGCGCACGTCGCTGTCGGGCGCCGCACGCTGGATGATGTTCCGCAAGGTGCCGAAGGGCACCAACTGGTTCTACACGCTCGGCTCGGCCACGATGATCGCCTTCCTCTCGCAGGCGGTGACCGGCGTCTTCCTCGCGATGTACTACCGACCGGACGCCGCGGGCGGCGCCTACGAGTCGATTCGCTACATCTCGACCAGCGTCTTCCTTGGCAACTTCGTCCGGGGCATGCACAAGTGGGGGGCCACGGTGATGGTCGTGCTGGTCTTCCTCCACATGGCGCGAACCTTCATCTTCGGCGCCTACAAGTATCCGCGCGAGCTCAACTGGGTGATCGGCGTCGTCCTCTTGATCCTGACGATGGTGATGGGCTTCACCGGCTACCTGCTGCCGTTTGACGAGCGTTCCTACTGGGCGACGATCGTCGGCGTCAACATCAACGGCACCGGGCCGATAATCGGTCCCTACCTCTCAGACTTCCTCCGCGGCGGCCCCGAGTTCAACGCGACGACGCTGTCGCGCTTCTATGCGATCCACATGCTTGTCGTGCCCGGTCTGCTCGCCGCGCTGATCGGCGCGCACCTCTACCTCGTCGCGAAGCTCGGCACCACCGCGCCGCCGTGGCTCAGGGCCAAGGTCGACACGCCCGAGCTGGTCGAGGAGGCCGTGTGAACCAGCAGGAGAAGGAGGAGTACCTCCGCGAGTACTCGATCCTGAAGTCTCAGGGCAAGCCGTTCTTCCCCTACGCGGTCGCCAAGGACTCGCTGATGGGCTGCGTCGTGATCGCGGTGATCATCGCTATGTCGCTGCTCTTCGGCGCCCAGATGGGGACGAAGGCGAGCGGCGCCTCGACGACCTACGTGCCGCGACCGGACTGGTACTTCTTCTTCCTCTTCCAGCTGCTGCGCGTCGTCCACCCTCCGGGATTCCTGGGCACGGCGACGATTGGCATTCCGACGCTCGGCATGGTCCTGCTTTTCCTCCTGCCGTTCTATGACCGCAGCGCCGAGCGCCGGCCATGGCGGCGGCCGGTGGCCATGACAACGCTGCTCTTCGTGATCGTCGCGATGGCGATCCTCACGTTCCGTGGGGCAAATGTCGGCGCGCCGACCGTCGATTCGATCGCCGCGCCGACGGCGGTGAAGGCCGCCGGATCCGCCGCTCTGGCCGAGTTCAACGCCGGTCGCATCGCGGTGGCCGATGCCGGTTGTGAAGCCTGCCATACGATCGGCGTCGACGGCAACCCCGGTCCCGGTCCGAACCTGACACACGTCGGCTCGCGCATTCCCTTCCAGGGGATCGAGCGAACGCTCGTCAATCCGACGGCGCCGATGCCTTCGTTCAAGTACATGAACGCGAAGGAGTTCACGGCGATCGCGACCTTCCTGTCAGACCTGAAGTAGTGGGCGTGCAAGGACCCGGCACGCTCGAGCCGGGCCAGGTGCGCGCGATGTTCGATCGGATCGCGGGTCTCTATGACCTGATGAACACGGTGATGACGGCGGGCATGCATCACCGCTGGCGCTCGCGTGCCGTGGAGCTCGCCGAGGTCGGCCCGGGCAGCCGCGTCCTCGACGTTGCGACCGGCACCGGCGATCTCGCGGCGGCCCTCGTCGCCGCTGTGACGCCAGGCGGCGAGGTCGTCGGCTGCGACTTCTCGCAGGAGATGCTGGCGCGCGCCCGTACCAAGGTTCCGGCGGCCACCTTCGATCTGGCGGACGCGCTCGAGCTGCCCTACTCCGACAATGAGTTCGACGCGGCGACGGTCGGCTTTGGCGCGCGCAACTTCGCCGATCTGGGACGCGGCATCGCGGAGATGGTTCGCGTCGTGCATCCGGGCGGGCGCGTCGTGATCCTCGAGATCACGACGCCAACGCGCGAGCCACTCGCGAGCTTCTACCGCGGCTGGTTCGATCGCCTCGTGCCGGCGCTTGGCAGGATCGCAGGCGACGGCGCCGCCTACAGCTACCTGCCGAGCTCGGTTCGCCGCTTCCCGGCACCGGTCGAGCTGGCGGGCGCAATGGAGCGCTGCGGCCTGCGCGAGATTCGCTACGTCCTCACCGCCGGAGGCATCATCGCGCTGCACGTCGGCGTGGTTTCGTGAGTGAACCGCTCGCCGAGCCGTTCGACGCGATTCTCGAGCTCGCCGGTGAGCCACTGCGGGAGGCGATGGTGGGTGTCGAGCGGCGCTTGCACGAGATCGCAGGCGTCGAGCTGCACGCTCTGTACATGATCGAGGCGGGCGGGAAGCGCCTGCGCCCGCTGCTCGTCTTCGTCGCCGGGCTGGGCAGCGGCGCCCACACCGCGCTCTGTCGTGCGGCTGCCGCGGTTGAGCTGATCCACTCTGCGACGCTCGTTCACGACGACGTCCTCGACGACGCGCCATTGCGCCGCGGTCGCGTGACGATCTACGCGGCTGCCGGGCGCGAAGCCGCGACTTCAACCGGAGATCTGCTGTTCTCGCGTGCCTTCGCCGAGCTTGCTCGCAATGAAAGCATCGCCCAGCTCGCTTCGCTGTCAGCCGCGTCCTCGGCCCTGGCGCGTGGCGAGCTGATGCAGCGCGCCGACGCCTGGCGCTCGGATGTCACGCTCGAGCGCTACCTGGAGCGTTGCGAGCTCAAGACCGCGAGGCTCTTCGCGGCAGCCTGCGAGCTTGGCGCACTCGCAGGCGACGGGCCGCCGCTGGCGCCTTTCGGCCGCGCCGTTGGGCTCGCCTTCCAGATCCTCGACGACGTGCTTGATATCACCGGTCCGGCGGAGCGGACCGGGAAGCGGCCCGGTGCCGATCTGCTCGACGGCACTGTGACGCTGCCGCTGATCCTTGCGCGCGAGCGCTCGCCAGAGCTCGCCGCGCTCGACCTCCGTGACATCTCCGGACCCGACGAGGCGCACCGAATTTGCAAGGTGATCGAGGCGACCGGTGCTGCCGAACAGGCTCGCCAGCACGCGCTCGAGCTGGTCGCGTCAAGCAAGCGCTCGCTGCCTGACGGCCCGCCCCAGCAGCGCCGCGCGCTCGAACTGCTCGCGGACGGGCTGGTGGAACGCTTCGCCTAACTCGCCGGCTCGGCCTCCGGCCGACCGGCCTCGCCAGCCAGCGCGACCGTGGTGTCCTCGCCGCGGCTTGACTCCCGCGCAGCCGGTCTGGCGGCTTGCGTTTAGGTGTGTGTGGCGGTCACGACGAGCCTTAGCTCGTGGCGGCGTGAGATCGGGCGCCCATGCAAAGAGTCCTAGCGCAGCGGGCCGGCGAAGCCGAGCTCGCGAGCATGGCTAAAAGTCAAACGGCACGATGAGGTCGGCCTCGAGTGCTTGCGCGAAGCTCTCGATGTCGGCCTCCATGCAGGCGCGCGAGACGCGGGCCAGCGTGCTCTGGAGCTTGCGCATCCCGCGGTCCAGCTCGCGGTCGAATCGATCGACCGCTCCCTGGCTGAAGACGCCGGTGCCAACCCACTCGCAGTTCGGGCAGCGCAGGGTCACGCGCCAGTGGGAACGGCCGACCAAATCCCAGTCGAGCGGCTGGACGAATGGGCAATCGCACCCGCCACAGCGCCAGAGCGCCGGATCGCCGCCGTGGCCCTCTTCGCGCCGACGCCACGGCCCAGTCTCCGGTCCGCTTTGCGCGAGATCGCGTGCAGCCTGATCGGGATCGTCATGTTCAGTCTCACGGGCCATTGTTCGCGATATCGACCGGCCTACCCAAAGCCTTGAGCTTGGACGCGCTCGGTGTTCGCGCGCGCAACGCGACACCCATGCCGATTTGAGGCTCTACGCTGTGAGCGAATGGCGAAGGTGCTCCGGCCCGTCAACCACGATGCGCGCCTCAGCCTGGTCGAGCACCTGGATGAGCTGCGCACCCGCCTGATCGTCTCGATCGGGGCGCTGATCGTCGCCTTCGGCGTCTGCTTCTGGCAGAACCACAGGCTGCTGACCCTGCTCGAGCGACCGATCCACAGGGTTCTCGCAAGCCAGGCGAAGAAGGGAGAGGGACTCGAGGGCGAGGCGACGCAGGGCGGCAAGGCGCTGCACGCGGTCACGCACGCCATCTCGAACTTCGCAAAGCAGATCGCCAAGCCGGGCAGTGGCGTCAGTCCGGCTGTCCGCCACGCGGCGTCCGCGCTCGTTCCAGAACTGAACCGTGCGGTCACACAGGTGCATCCGGGGAGCGGCTCGCAGCTCACGACGCTCGGGGTCGGTGAGCCGTTCACGATGACCGTCACGGTCTGTGCCTACTTCGCGATTCTGCTCGCCATGCCGGTCCTCCTGTTTCAGCTGGACGCGTTCGTCCTGCCCGCGTTCAGCCCGCGCGAGCGCGCCGTAGCCCTCCCAGTGATGCTTGCCGTACCGGGATTGCTGCTCGGTGGGGTCGCTTTCGGCTACTTCATCGTCCTGCCCGCGGCGACACACTTCCTGCTCAATTTCAACGCCGGCAGCTTCGACGTGATCGTGCAGGCGAGCAGCTACTTCCCGTTTGCCGCATTGATCCTGCTGGCGATGGGCCTGATCTTCCAGATCCCGATCGCGCTGATCGCGCTGACGCGCGCCGAGATCGTGACGACGCGCCAGCTGCGCAAGAACCGGCGGATCGCGATCGCCGTTGCAGCGGTGATCGCCGCGCTCCTGCCAGGAGACGCGATCACGATGATCCTCGAGACGGTGCCGATCATCGTGCTGTACGAGGTCAGCATCCATATCTCTGCGATACTCGACCTGCGGGACAGGCGACGCGTACGATCGCAGGCCACTGTGGTCCCCTCTCCCGCGATGGCCACCTCCTCCGCACCACCACCACGACCACTCGCCGACGACGATGCTGTTTGACCTTCGCAGCCGCGGTCGGCGTCGCACCATCCAGGTCGTCTACGGCTTTCTCGCGGTCCTGATCGGCGGTGGTCTCGTCTTCTTCGGGGTCGGCGGCGGCGCCGGCTCGACCGGCTTGCTCAGCCAGCTCGCAAACCAGGGCACAGGCTCGGCGAGCGGCATCAAGATCGATGAGACCGCTGTGGCGACG
>JBEKBL010000028.1:0-12176 GCA_050015415.1 Solirubrobacteraceae bacterium | reverse complement strand
GTAGGCGAGGACCATCCCGCGTCGCTCTCGGTAGAAGCGGCCAAATGCTTCGGCGTCACCTTCGCGCGTGCGGCGCAGCAGGTCGCGATCACTCACGTGAACCTCGGCGGCCATGCGAGTAGTGACGCACGTCGGCGCTACGTTGTGACCGCTCATCGAAAAAACATGGGTGGCACCATGGGTGGTACCATGCGTTTGATGAACAAAACAACGGTCTACCTGCCTGACGACCTCAAGCAAGCCCTCCAGCGCACCGCGGCGACATCGGGGCGCTCAGAAGCGGAGCTGATCCGCGAGGGTGTCGCGCTTGTGACGCAGCGCGCGGAGCGACCGCGGCCGCGCGGAGCGCTGTTCGCGAGCGGGCTGCCGTCGATCGCCAGGCGCGTGGACGACGAGCTCGACGGGTTCGGTGAAGACTGAGCGCGCTCGTCTGCGATACGAGCGGGCTCCTGGCGCTGTTCGACGCGACCGAGGACGACCACCCCGCGGTCAGCGCCAGCCTGGAGCATGAGCTTGGCCCATTCGTCGTCTCACCGTATGTTCTGGCTGAGCTCGATCACCTGCTCTCCAGACGCCAGGGCCAGTCCGCGTCGATTGCGGCGCTCGGCGAGCTGACCAGCGGGGCCTGGGAGCTCCCGGCGTTCGGGATCGAGGATGTCCGGCGTGCGCGCGAGCTCATCGAGCGGTACGCCGATCAGCGGATCGGCTTGGCGGACGCATCCTTGGTGCTGCTCGCCGGGCGTTATCGGACCGATCGCGTGCTGACGCTCGACCATCGTCATTTTCGAGTCCTGCGGACCACCGCGGGGCACGCTTTCGAGTTGCTGCCCGCAGCCTCGAGGTGAGGCTCGTCGCTTCCCGCGCCGGCCGCTCAGAGCCCCTGCGCCAGCCGGTAGTAGGCCTGATTCCAGCGCAGCTCGTTGGCGAAGTCGCGGATCTTTGTGTCGGCGTCGATCAGCAGGCACTCGAGGCCTGCGATCGTGGCGAAGTCGGTGATCGTCTCGGCGTCGAGCGCGGCGCTATAGACGGTGTGATGCGGGCCACCGGCCGTGAGCCAGGCCTCGGCCGCGGTCTCGAAGTCGGGCTTCGGTTTCCACAGCGCCCGCGCGACCGGCAGCTTCGGCAACGGCTGCGGGGCCGCGACCGTCTCGATCTCGTTGACGAGCAGGCGGAAGCGGTCGCCGAGATCGAGCATCGCGACGACGATCGCCGGGCCGGGCGCGGCGTCGAACACGAGCCGCACGGGGTCCTCGCGGCCGCCGATCGAGAGCGGATGGATCTCGCAGCGCGGACGCTCGGCGGTGATCGACGGGCAGATCTCGAGCATGTGTGCTCCGAGCACGAGTGGCTCGTCGCCCGAGAGGTCGTAGGTGTAGTCCTCCATGAACGACGTGCCGCCCGGCAGCCCCGTCGCCATCACCTTGAGGATCCGCACGAGCGCCGCCGTCTTCCAGTCGCCCTCGCCGGCGAAGCCGAAGCCCTCGGCCATCAGACGCTGAGCGGCGATGCCGGGCAGCTGCGCAAGGCCGTGGAGGTCCTCGAACGTGTCGGTGAAGGCGCCGAAGCCGCCCGCGCTGAGGAAGGCGCGCAGGCCGCCCTCGATCCGTGCAGCCTCGCGCAGCGAGTCGCGCTGCCCGCCGTCGGCTTGGAGGCTAGGGACGAGCTCGTAGGCGGCCTCATACTCGACGATCAGCGCGTCGATCTCCGCGTCGCTGACGGCGCTGACCGCATCCACGAGATCGCCGACGCCGTATCCGTTGACGGCCACGCCGAGCTGCATCTCGGCGGCGACCTTGTCGCCCTCGGTCACGGCGACGTGGCGCATGTTGTCGCCGAAGCGCGCGACGCTCAGCCGCTGGGCCTCCCGCCAGCCGCAGGCAGCCCGGGCCCAGGCGCCGATCCGCAGACGCGTCGCCCTCGCGCCCCAGTGTCCGACGACGGTCTTGCGCGCGAGACCCATGCGCGTAGCGATGAAGCCGAACTCGCGGTCGCCGTGGGCCGACTGGTGGAGGTTCATGTAGTCCATGTCGATCTCAGACCACGGCAGCTCGGCATGGAACTGCGTGTGCAGGTGAAGCAGTGGTTTTGCGAGCGCGCGGAGGCCCGCGATCCAGGTCTTGGCCGGCGAGAAGGTGTGCATCCAGACGACGACACCGACGCAGGAGTCGGCGTCGTTTGCCTCGGCGCAGACCCGTCGGATCGCCTCGGAGGAGATGACCACCGGCTTGCAAAGCACGCGCACCGGGATCTCCGCCGCCTGATCGAGCGCGGCGGCGATCTCGCGGGCGTCGACGTCGACCTGCGCGAGCGCGGCGTCGCCGTAGAGCGCGTGACTTCCCGGCACGAACCAGATCTCGTGCTGACCGAGCGGCTTTGAGCTCACGGCTGCGTTGCTGCGCTCGCGCCTTCCGCGCTCGGCTGCCCGTAGACGTTCTGGTAGCGGTCGTGGAGCGCGTCGATGTCCAGCGGATCGAGTGGCGTCGGCTCGCCCAGCATCCTTGCGAGCAGGACCGTGCGCGCGACGTCCTCGCACATCACCGCGGCCTGCAGCGCGTCGCGTGTCGTGGCGCCGATCGTGAACACGCCGTGAGAGCGCATCAGCACGGCCGGCGAGCGGCTGCCGGCGAGCGTCTCGACGATCGCGACGCCGATCTCCTCGCCGCCGATCCGCGCGAACGGCCCGATCGGGATGTCGCCGCCGAACTCGTCGGCCATCGCCGTGAGCACGCAGGGGATCGCCAGCCCGCAGGCTGCCCACGCGGTCGCGTAGGGGCTGTGCGTGTGCGTGACGGCGCCGACGGTGTCGAGCGAGCGATACACGTAGAGGTGGGTGGCGGTGTCGCTCGACGGCGCCAACTCGCCCTGGACGATGTTGCCGTGAAGATCGAGGACGACCATCGTCTCCGGCGTGAGCTCGTCGTAGCCGAGCCCGCTCGGCTTGATCACGACGAGGTCCTCGCCCGGCACGCGCGCCGAAATGTTGCCGGCGGTCCACGCGACGAGGCCGCTCCGCGTCAGTTCGCGGTGCGCTAGCGCCACCTCGCGGCGGACTTCATCGATCGCGCTCAAAGCGTGGCCGCCTCGCGCTCACGCGAGCGAAAAGCTTCGCGCTCGCGGATCCGCTTCAGCGCGTGCAGAAGCTCGACCTGGTCGCGCCCGAGCGTGTCGTGGAGTTGGCGGTAGAGGCCGTAGAGCTCATCGTAGACGGCAACTGCCGCCGGTTCGGGCTCGTAGATCGCCCCTGTGCCCGGCGCGAGCGCGTCGATCGCCGCCATGATGTCCGGGAAGCCACCCGCCTGCGGCCCGGCTGCGACGGCGCCAAAGAGCGCGGCGCCGCGCGCCGGAATCTCGCTCGAGCCGGGCACGATCACCTGGCGTCCGCTGGTGTCGGCGAGCAACTGCATCGTCAGCGGGCTCTTCTCGGCGATCCCACCGCAGGCAACCAGCCGGTCGAGGGCCAGGCCGTGCTCCTCGAAGTTGTCGACGATCCGGCGATTGCCGAAGGCGATCGACTCGAGCAGAGCCCGGTAGATCTCGGCCGCCGTGCTCTGCAGCGTGAGACCGCTTAGCACGCCGCTCAGATCGGCGTCGGCGAGGATCGTGCGGTTGCCGTTCCACCAGTCGAGCGCGAGCAGGCCGCTCGCGCCGGGCGCGAGGAGTGCCGCCTCCGCCTCGAGCTCGCCGTATCGCTCGCTCGAGCGGGCGCCCGCAACGAGTCCGACGAACCATGCGAGCATGTCGCCGACCGCCGCCTGACCGGCCTCGTAGCCGTAGAGACCGGTGAGGACGCCGTCCTTCACGACGCCGGTGATGCCGGGCAGCAGGATCTCGTCCGGATGGACGACGACGTCGCAGATCGAGGTGCCGATGACGATCAGGAAGCTCGTCGACTCGAGCACGCCGGCGCCGGCCACCGAGACGAACGAGTCGACGTTGCCGATCGCGACTGCGACGCTCGGTTCGAGGCCGAGCTGGGCGGCGAGCTCCGGCCGCAGCAGCCCGGCGCGCTCGCCGAGCGCGCTGAACTTGCTGCCGAGCTTCTCGGCCGGTTGGTCGAAGCCGGGGTATGCGGCGGTGAAGTAGTCGGTCGGCGGCAGGCCGTCGACCGGTGACCACAGCGCCTTGTAGCCGGCGGAGCAGGCCGCGCGCCGCTCACGCCCGGTCAGGTGCCACACGATCCAGTCGCAGGCCTCGATGAAGCTGCCGGCCGCCTCGTAGATCTCACGATCCTCCAGCCACAGCTCGATCAGCTTCGGGAAGTACCACTCTGAGGAGATCTTGCCGCCGTAGCGGGCGAGGAACGGCTCGTCGCGCTCGCGCGCGACCTCGTTGAGGCGATCGGCGACAGCCTGCGCCGCGTGGTGCTTCCAGAGCTTCGGCCAGGCGTGCGGGCGCGCTCGCCACTCCGCCATCGTGCACAGTGGCGTCCCGTCGGCGGCGACCGGCAGAACTGTGCAACAGGTGAAATCGATGCCGATGCCGATCACCTCGCGCCCCGCCACGCCCGCGGCGTCGAGGACCGCGGGAATCCCGCTCGCAACGACGGCGCGCCAGTCGTCGGGGTCCTGGAGCGCCCAGTCGCCCGGAAGTACCTCAGCGCTCTCCGGCAGAACCCGATCGATCACGCCACTCGCGTAGGGGACGACCGCGACCGCGGCCTCGACGCCGCTGCGCAGGTCGAGCAGCAGCACACGTCCGGATTCGGTGCCGAAGTCGATGCCGATGGAGTAGGCGCCACCGGCCGCTCCTCGCGATTCCCTCCTCCGAGGAGGTCCGTCAGGCATTGCAAACGGATCTAAGCATTAGTATGCAGTAGCGTCAACGCAGCCCATTCGCGACCGCCGCGCTGCGTGCTCTAGTCATGATCTTGCCCGCGCGCGACGGTCGCGGTCGAGCGCCGCACAACCAACTCAGGCTGGAAGACCAACTCGGGTGTCTCGGTGGCGCTTTGAGCCCGTTCTCCGACTGCCAGCTCGACGCCGGCGGAGACGATCTGCGCCGTCGGCATCTTGACGGTCGTCAGGCTCGGCACCGTCCCTGCGGCGATCGGGATGTCGTCGAACCCGACGATCGAAAGCTCGCTCGGAACGGCGATGCCGAGCTCATAGGCGCCGTGGATCAGGCCTACCGCGAGGATGTCTGTTGCCGCCATGATCGCCGTCGGCCGTGGCTCGCACGCGACCAGCTCGGACAGCGCCCGCTCGCCGCCGGCGATGCTGTTCGGCACGTGGCGAATGAAGTCGTCGCGCGCTTCTATGCATGCTTCGGCGAGGTACTCGACGTAAGCATCCTGGCGCTCGCGAATATCGCCGAGCGACTCGCCGCCGACGAATGCGATCCGCCGATGTCCCAGCTTTGTCAGGTGGTCGAGCATCGCGCGGATGCCGAATCGGTTGTCGACGCTAACGGTTGGAAAGCCGTGGCCATGCTGCTGTCCGCCGTGCCAGAGCGCCACTACGCGGACCGGTGAGCTCCGCAGGTCGTCGACCAGCCGCGGCTCGTCGCGCAGGTCGCCGAGCAGCACGATCGCGTCGCATTGGCGCGCCTCGAGGACTGCCGTGAGCGCGAGCGCTTCGTCTGCCGTCGCCTGTGCATGCCCGAGGACCACCGAATAGCCGTGAGCCTTCGCCTCCAACGAGAGCGCCTCTATCGCACCGGCGAAAAACGGGTCGGTGACGTCGCGGACGACCGCGCCGAGCAGCATCGACGGCGCGCCGCGCAGCGACCTCGCGAACGGGTGTGGCTGGTAGCCGAGCTCGGCGGCGACCGCACGCACGCGCTGACGCGTCGCATCTGAGACCGGAATCAGCGCCGGGGCGTCATTGAGTATCCGCGAGACGGTGCTCTGAGCCACGCCCGCGGCGTCGGCGACGTCCTTCATCGTCGCCGGACGGCGGCGCAGCTTGGTGACCGGGGAGCTGCCTCGGGGCTCGTTCATCTGAGTGGTGCAGGCTAGGGGAACCCGCGATCTTTGGTCGCCTTGCTCGAGCGGTCGACCTTGCAATGCCGTGGAGCAATCGCCGGCGAGCCCGAGCGGGACCACCTTAGTGCTGTCAGCGGACTGCGCAACCGGACCACGAGCACGCTTCAACGGTAGCAGTTTGACTCCCACTGCATACGTATGCTTAGATCCGATTGCGATGGCCGTGTTGGGGTGGCTTTGGAGGGAGGCACCGGAGCGCCGTGCGATGAGCGAGTCTCATCCGCAGACGGCTGGTGTGAGTCGACGGGCGGGTTCGAGATGAATCTGACCGCACATCGGACGCGCTCTCACGGCTCAGTCGAGGCAGCGCTCGGCGATGCGGCCGAACGGCCGGCGGTCCGCTACGAGGCACGTCACATCAAAAAGGCCTTCGGCGGCGCGCTGGCGCTTGAGGACGTCTCGGTCACCTTCCAGCCGGGGGAGATCCACACGCTGTGTGGCGAGAACGGCGCCGGCAAGTCGACGCTGCTCAAGGTGATGGCGGGAATCCACCAGCCCGACGCAGGCGAGATCGTCCTTGGCGGGGAGCCACAGCAGGCGCTCACCCCGCGCTCAGCCCAGCTGCGCGGCATCTACCTGGTTCCTCAGGAACCGACGTTGATGTCGACCCTCTCGGCGCTCGAGAACCTCTTCGTCGGGATCCTGCCGCGCGGAAGGCTGCCGTTCGCGGTCGACTGGAAGCGGATGGAGCGCAGCGCCGGGGAGTTCTTCGCGCAGGTCGGCCTGGAGGTCGATCCCCGCGAGCCAGCGTCGGCGTTGAGCATCGCGCAGCAGCAGCTGCTCGAGTGTGCGCGGGCGCTCGCCCACCGCTGCAACATCATCTTCTTCGACGAGCCGACGTCGCCCTTGACGGCGCGCGAAGCCGACGTCCTGTTCGCATTGATGCGCCAGCTGCGCGAACGCGACTTCACCGTCGGCTTCATCAGCCACCGCCTCGATGAGGTACTCGAGATCAGCGACCGGATCACGGTCCTGCGCGACGCGCGCGTGGTGGCTGAGTTCGAGCCGCCCGCGACCACGCGCGAGAAGCTTGTCTCGGCGATGGTCGGGCACGACATCGCCGTGCGCCAGCGCCGCCACCGTGACCTCTCGAGCGCCGAGACGGTGCTCGAGGTTGGGGCGCTGAGTGCACCGGGGCGTTTCAGCGACGTCAGCTTCGGCGTCAGGCGAGGCGAGGTGCTCGGACTGGCCGGGCTCGTCGGCAGCGGCCGTACGGAGATCGCGGAGGCGATCTTCGGGCTGCGCCCGGCGAGCGGTAGCGTCATTCTCGCCGGCAAGCCGCTCACCCACCGCACTCCGGCGTCCCTGATCGATGCGGGCCTGATCTACCTGTCGGAGGATCGGGGGCGCAACGGCATCTTCGCCGAGGTCGACCTGGAGCGAAACATCACCGCTGCGATAGTTCCGCGGCTCCCGCGGCACGGACCGCTGCTGCGCCCGGGCAGCGAGTATGAGATCGCCGAGCAGGCGTCACAGCGGACACGCGTCGTGGCCCGGTCGCTCTCAGCGTCGATCAAGTCCCTGTCGGGTGGCAATCAGCAGCGCGCGATGTTCTCACGCTGGTTGCTGGCCGAGCCCAAGGTCGCGATCTTCGACGAGCCGACGCGAGGTGTCGACGTTGGCGCGAAGGACGACATTTACAAGATCATCGACGAGATCAGCGACACCGGCGTGGCCGTCCTGATGATCTCCTCCGAGCTCGACGAGCTCGTGTTCTTATGCGACCGCGTGCTTGCGATCTATGAGGGCCGGGCGGTCGCCGAGGTCGTGGGCGATGACGTCACGCTGACGCGACTCGGCGCATTGATCGTCGGGGAGCGCGAGCTATGAGCGGTATCGCGTCGCCCGTCGAGCATCAGCTGATCCCTGCGCACCCGCGCCGGCGCGACTCGCGGCGGTCTGCGGCGCTGCGCCTTGCCCGCCGCCGCGAGTCATTGCTGGTCGCCATGACGCTCGCCGTGTTCTTCGTTACGACGGCGTTGGAGCCGTCGTTCGACACCAGCGGAAACATCAACTTCATGCTCGAAAGCGCGATGCCGCTGGCGGTGCTCGCCGTCGGCCAGACGATGGTCTGCCTAGTGCGCGGGATCGACGTTTCCGTCGCGCCGATTCTCGGCATCGCGGCCGTGTCGACCGGCTTCCTCGCCCAGGACTACGGGAGCTCCTACGTGCTGATGCTGCCGCTGGCCCTCGCGATCGGCGCCGGCCTCGGACTGGTGAACGGGCTGTTTGTCACCTACGCACGGATCCCGCCGATCATCACCACGCTCGGCACGCTCAGCATCTACGGCGGGCTCGAGCTGAGCATCGTCGGCAGCAGCGCGGTCCAGACGCTTCCGAACTCGTACTCGACCCTGAACACCGGCACGATCCTGCCTGACATCTCCTACCTGCTCGTCATCGGGGTCGTCGTCATGGCCGTGGCGGCGCTCTTCCTGTGGCGAACGACGATCGGGCGGGCGCTGTACGCGGTCGGCAGCAACGTCGAGGCAGCCTTCCGGGCCGGCATCCGCGTCAATGCCGTGCTGGTCTCGGCCTACGCCCTAACCGGCTTGATTGCCGGCCTCGCGGGCCTCGTCTACCTGGTCTATTACCGCGGCGCGGAGGGCGGCAGCGGCATCACCGAGAACCTCAATCTCCTGTCGATCGCCGCGGTCCTGATCGGCGGCACCACGCTGACCGGCGGCAAGGGTGGTGTCGTCGGGCCCTTCCTCGCTTCGATCTTCATCACCGTCGCCGACGAGGCGGTGCTCGTCGCCGGCGTCAACCCCGACTGGCAGCCGGCCGGCGTCGGCGTCCTGCTGCTGCTCGCGATCATGCTCGACCGCAACCAGAGCGGGCGGCGCTCGCTGCGCGAGCTGTTGCTTGCTCGCCACCCAAAGCTTCCACTCACCCCGCCCAGCGAGGCCGCCCCGTGAGCGTGCCGACCCAGGAGCAGGCACGACCACGCAGCCTTCGCCGCCTTGACGTTGACCAGCGCTGGCTCGCGGCGCTCGTCGGGATCCTCATTGCCGAGCTCCTTTTCTTCAACTTCAGCATCTCCGGCTTCTGGAGTGGCAGCGGGTCGAGCGGCTGGCTTGGAACCGAGACGTTCACCTACACGTCGATCATCGCGCTCGGTGTCATGTTCGTGATCTTCACCGGCGACATCGACCTCTCGGTCGGCGCACTGGCCGGCTTCAGCGGGATCGTGATGGGCGAGCTTCACCTCGGCGGCATGAACATCTGGCTCGCGGTCGTGATCGCGCTGCTCGTCTCCGCCGCCGTCGGCGTCCTCCAGGGCTTGATCATCACGTTCTTCAGGCTCGAGTCGCTGCTCGTTACGCTCGCGGGCCAATTCATCCTCGGGGCCTCCTCGGTGGCCTACGAAGGCGCGGTGCCGCCGTCCTCCTTTCCGCACCCCTTCGTCAGGCTTCTCGGGACCGGCACGGTGGCCGGGATTCCCAACCAGCTGATCATCTTCGCCGCCCTGGCGCTGCTCAGCGTGCTGATCGTGCACCGCACGCGGTTCGGTCGACAGCTGGTCCTCGTCGGGCACAACCGCGACGCGGCTGCCTATACGGGCGTGCGCGTCTCGCTCACCCGTGTGCGTGCCTTCACCCTTTCGGGACTCTTCGCGGGGATCGCCGGCGTGATCATCGCCGCCACCTTCAATTCGGTGACCGACTACATCGGTACGCCCCTTCTGCTCCCGGCGATCACCGCGGTCGTGCTCGGCGGCGTCAACATCTTCGGCGGCGGCGGTCGCGTCCCCGGCGTGATCATCGCCACGTTCATCCTCGGCCTGCTGACGATCGGCCTGCTCGACGACGGCGTCGGCAACAACGCGACCTCTATGGCCACCGGTGTGCTCCTGCTCGCTGCCCTGACCGTGAAGGGCGTGATGGACCGCCGAATGGGCCTGCCATCGCTGAGCGACCGACTGCGCGGACGCTTCCCCCCAACAGCGCCGGAGGGCTCGCCGGAGGTGACATGAACTTGCCAATAAAACCAACGAGATGGAGGTAGGGAGGCACTGTGTTGGACCAAATCCGTAAATTCGGTACTCGGAGTCGGCTCGCTCTGGCGGCCGGGGCCGTTGCTCTGGCGGCCGCGGGAGTCGTGGCCACCACCATCGGCACCACGACTGCGGCAGCGAGCAGCAAGTGCATCAAGCTGGCCGTGGAGTTCAAGCTCCAGGGCCTGTCGGTGTTCGACGCCAACATCAAGGGCGTCGATCAGGCCGCGAAGTACTACGGCATCTGTGGTCAGCCCACCTACGGTGGACCGGCTACGGCGTCGGCGGCCGGCCAGGTGACGGACATCCAGGCGGACATCGCGAAGCACGTGAACGTGATCGCGATGACCTCGGATGACCCCGCGATCCCGGCGCCCGCTCTGAAGGACGCGATGAAGCACGGCATCAAGGTCGTCACGTTCGACTCGGACGTCCCGTCGGCGCGTAACTTCTTCATCCAGGACACCGCGTACAACACGATCGCGCAGGGTGTGATCAACGCGGCCGTCAAGGCTGAAGGCACGAGCGCGGAGTTCGGAATCATGTCGTCGACCCCCACAGCGACGATCCAGCTCGCCTGGATTAAGGCGATGGAGGCCTACGTCAAGGCGAAGTACCCGAACATCACCTGGGCGACGATCGGCTACGGCGAGTCCGTCGTGTCGACGTCGCTGACGGCGGCTGAGGCGATGATCCACTCCAACCCGAACCTGAAGGCGATCCTGCCGATTGACGGCGATGCCGTGATCGGTACCGCTGAGGCCGTGGCGGATCTTGGCGACTCCGGCAAGATCGACGTCTTCGGGATCGGCGATCCGCTGCCCAACCAGACGTATTTCGCGAATGGCTCGATGCAGGGACTGTTCCTGTGGAACGAGATCGGCCAGGGCTACATGATCGACTGCGTGGCGCAGCTCGCCTACGAGAACAAGATCCATGCGGGCAGCACGTTCTCGTGCCCGCATCTGACCACCGCGAGCGGACTCGTCTCTGGGCCCGACAAGTGGACCGTTGCGACCGGGACGAATGCCACCACCGGAGCAAACAAGAACACGATCGTGTTCTCTGACCCGCTGGAGTTCACACCCCAGAACTACAAGAAATACAACTTCTAGAAAGCAGGTGTGGCTCTAGAAGGCGGTGTGGCTGGCCCGCCGTACGCGGGCCAGGCCACACCAGTTTCTCTCTCACGTGTGGCCGGCCTTCGGGCCGGCCACACGGCCTTAATCTAGTGCTGGTGCGCCGCTCAGGCGCTCGCGGCGAGCTGGCCGCACGCCGCCGCGATGTCGCGCCCGCGGGTCAGGCGCACCGTCACGCGCACGCCGCGGCTCTCGAGCGCGGCGCGGAATGCGCCGATCGCCTCGCGCCCGGAGCCGACGTACAGCGAGTCGGTCGGGTTGTAGGGGATCAGGTTGACCTTGAACGCCTCGCGCGGCGAGAGCACCCTGGCCAGCTCGAGGGCCTGCTCGTAGCGGTCGTTGACGCCGGCGAGCATCACGTACTCGATGAAGACCGCTCGCCGTGTCGCTGCGTAGTGGGCGCGGCAGGCTTCGAGCACATCGGCGAGCGGGTAGCGCTCGTTGACCGCCATCAGCTCGCTGCGCAGCGATTCCTCCGGGGCGTGCAGCGAGAACGCGAGTCGCACCGGGACTCCCGACGCGGTGAGGCGCTCGATGCCGGGAATCCAGCCGACCGTCGATATCGCGGTGCGGCGGTTGGTGATCCCGAGCGCCGGCAAAAGCTCACAGGCTGCGAGGACCGCGTCGAGGTTCATCATCGGCTCGCCCATCCCCATGAAGACGGCGTGGTCGGCGGGGGCCTGACGGCGGAAATGGAGCGCCTGGTCGAGGATCTCGTCGCAGCTGAGGTTGCGCGCGAAGCGCATCCGTCCGGTCGCGCAGAAGCTGCAGGTCAGCGGGCAGCCGGATTGCGAGGAGAGGCAGAGCGAGCGGCGTCCGTCGCGGTAGCGCATCGAGACAGCCTCGACCGGGTGCCCCTCGGCGGTTCGCAGCAGCGCCTTGATCGTTCCGTCGCGGGCACGGGCTTCGTGCTCGAGCGTCAGCGTGCTGAGCGGGACGCGCTCCTCGAGCACGGCGCGCAGCGCTGCCGGCAGGTTGCTCATGGCCGCGTAGGACTCGCTACCCCGGGCCACCCAGGTCCAGACCTGCTCGGCACGGTAGGAAGGCTCGCCGAGCT
>JBEKBL010000027.1:0-12482 GCA_050015415.1 Solirubrobacteraceae bacterium | reverse complement strand
CTGGCCGTCGCGGCGAGCGCGTCGGGACAGCCTGCGCTCTACGCGAGCTGGAACGGCGCCACCGACCTCGCCGGCTGGCGCGTGCTCGCGGGCGCCTCGGCGACCGCGCTCCAGCCGTTCGACACGGCCCGCTCGACCGGCTTTGAGACGCTCCTCAAAGCTCCTCGCGGCGCCGCCTTCGTCGCCGTCGAAGCGCTCAGCGCCAAGGGCGCGGTGCTCGCGACGTCAGTCCCGGTGGCGACGGCGGGCGCTGCCGCTCGACGACGGTCCGCCGGCTAGCGCCCGGCGCGAACCACGTCCGCATGTCGGCCGCGATGGACCGCCAACGGGAGACGCGATGGGTCGACGCGATCGTGCTGATGGTCTGTCAGAGCTCGCAGGCCCTGGCGATCGGCGGGGTCGCCCTGTTCCTGCCGCTGATCCGCCACCAACTGCACCTCACGTTCGCGCAGGCCGGAACGCTCGATGCAGCCTCGACGCTGATCTACGCGCTGATGCAGATCCCGGCCGGGTTGATCGCCGACCGGCTCGGCCCGCGCCGCCTCGTCGTGCTCGGGCTGCTTGGGGTCGACCTGCTGGCGTTCTCGTTCTCGCTGCAGCACGAGTATCTCGGGCTCGTCGCCAACCAGGCGCTGACCGGCTTTTTCCGCGCGCTCCTGTTCGCTCCCGGCATGATCCTGATGGGTCGCCTGTTCGCTCCCGCGCGCCGAGCGACTGCGATGGGCCTCTACGTCGCCGGCGGCGTGTCCTCCAGCGTGTTCCTCAACCTGCTCGGACCGATCCTCGTCGGACCACTCGGCTGGCGCGGCAACTTTGCCCTGTTTTCGGGGCTCGGATTGGTTGCGCTCGCGGTGTTCGTCCGCCGTGGCGAGCCGCCGAGCGCCGAGCCGATCGTGGAGCTGCGTGTCGGGCTTGGCGAAGCGCGCGAGCTGCTGCGCCTCCGAGCGATGTGGCTGATCGCCGCGATCCAGTACGTGCGCCTCGCCGTCGTCTTCGGCATCAATGTCTGGTTGCCCACCTATGTCGTCGTCGAGCGCCACTACTCGCTCGCGGTTGCGGGGGCGCTCGTCGCCCTCGTGGCGGCCCTCGGCGCGACCGCGACCGTCGCCGGCGGGTTCCTCACGGATCGTCTCGGCCGGCCGATGCTCGTGATCGGCGCCTCGCTCGGCGTCTGCGCCTGCGACCTCGTCCTGCTCGCGCAGTCACGCAGCCTCGCGACGTTGATCATCGCCGTGGCGATCAGTGGATTGTTCTCACAGCTCTACTTCGGCCCGCTCTTCGCGGTCCCGGTGCAGATGTTCGGGCTGCGGAATGCCGGTTTCATCAGCGGCTTCGGCAACGGCTTCGCCAACCTGGGCGCGTTCACGTTCATCTTCCTGCTCGGCGTGATCAGGGACGAGACCGGCTCGTTCAACGCCGGCTTCGATGCGATCGCAGGGGCCTGCGCGATCGGCGTCCTCGCCACCGCTGCGCTGGCGCGAGAGCGATCTCGCGATCGAGCGCCGGGCGGCTCGGTGGTCAGCGACGCATCGGCCTAGGAAACCGTCTGGCGACGTGCCCAGCCGGGATAGGCTCTGAACGTTTTGTCGATGCGCATCTGGTTGAGCGCCCTCGCCGTCGCCGGTGTCGCCTTGGCGGCCAGCGTCGTGCTCGCCAGCGCCGGCGCGAGCCCGGACTCCTGGAGCGCGCCGGCGACACTTCCGACCTGCGGCGCCGCGAGCCGGCCGAAGGTGGTCTTCCCGTTCAGCGCGCCGGACAGGCTCGTCGGTTCGGGCGCGATCGTCTGGCTCGGAACAGCGAGCTGCGGCGCCGCCGCGACGACGATCGAGATCGCCAATGTCGACGGCGCCGATCGGCCGCAGGCACCGCGCGCACTGCTCGCCGGCGCCGTCGCTGGCGCCCGGCTCGTCGCGCCGCTCTACGCCGTCGGGACGGCCACCGGCGAGATCATCGCCGTCGCCGGCTCGGCCGAGGCGAGCGTGCTAGGCAGCCCCGAAGCGGTTGCCGCTGATGGCTTCGCGACGGGCGTCGTCGAGCGCCTGCGCCTGCTCGGCGGCCCCGACACGCCGCTCGCGACGATGGACGGCTTCATCGGCGACGCCGACCTCGCAACGCTTGCCAGCGCGGCCGGCGGCGGCTACGAGATCGTCGTGCGCGCCCAGCGCCACTACGCCGAAGCGCTCCATGGCCGGCGAATTCTGCGGGTCGGCGACGCGAGACCGACGGCGCTCGCCATCGGGATGGACTTTCGCGCCGACCGGCTCGTCGTCTGGGCCCAAGGGGGGGAGGTCTGGGCGCAGGACATCACCAACGACGGCCGTACCCGTGCTCGCCAGCTGCTCGGTCCGAGTGGCTACGCACCGCAGATCGCCGCGCTGCTGAGCGACGATGACCGCGCGTTCGTGATCTGGACCGACGAGCCGCCACCCGGCGCCGGCGGCGCAACGCAGGTCCTGCTCGCGCACTCCGCCGTCGGCCCGACGTTTCACGGCGCCCGAACACTCGCGTCTTTCACCGAGCCTGCGGGCGTGCGGCTGACCGCCGGCTCCGTCGCCGCCGAGCGACTCTCCGACGAGGGCGTCGCGCTCCTCTGGCCCGCGATGGCGAACGGGAACTACGTCGTCGACGCCGCCGGCGTCACCCAGACCGGCGTACGGCCGCCGTCGATCCTCGCGGAACCCGGTCAGGATGTCCGCCTCGCCGCGGTCGCGACCGGCCCCGAGAACGAGTTCGTCGTCGTCGTCGCGCTCGCGCCGCGCACGGCGAGCGGCTTCGAGCAGTCCCACCAGGAGCTCCTCGCGACGCGCAGCAACGTCGTGCGAGGCACCACCGGGCTCGGCTTCGGTCCGCTGGCGGTGATCGCGCCGAGCGGACCCAACATCGATCCTTCGGTCGCAATCGACCCGGATACCGACGCGGCGCTCGCCGCCTGGCAGACGACCATCGCCGGCACGCCCAAGGTCGAATACGCGGTCGGCAGCGCGAGCGGCTGAGCCGGCGCGATCAAGGATCAGCCGTGCCAGCGCTCCAGCCGTTGGAGCAGGCCGATCGCCTCTTCGAGCACCGCGCGATCGTGCTCTGAGAGCTCCGCGTCGATCGCCAGCGCGATCCAGCCTTCGCGCGTGTGGCGGTCCTCGTCGAGCCTCGAGATTCCCGATGCGGTCAGCGAGACGAGCACCCGACGGCCGTCCGCCGGGTCCGGACTCCGCTCGATCAGACCGTCGAGCTCGAGATCGGCGACGGTCTGTGCCATCGACTGCGGACGCACGCGCTCGGCGGCGGCGATGTCGCCGATGCTCATCGTGCCTTCGCGATCGAGGCGTCCAAGCACGGCCGCCTGCGAAAGCGAGAAGCCGTGCATGGAGC
The DNA here is from genome assembly GCA_050015415.1 of Solirubrobacteraceae bacterium. GTDB lineage: Bacteria > Actinomycetota > Thermoleophilia > Solirubrobacterales > Solirubrobacteraceae > Palsa-513. The sequence goes on along the minus strand of JBEKBL010000027.1, from coordinate 9,116 downwards.
GCAGCCGCCGCATCAGCTGGCCGAGCACAACTCGCAGATCGCTGGCGAGCGACTCCGTCAGGCGTGTCGTTGTCACAGCGCGGACTATAGAGGAATCGACAGGGTAACTGTACAGTTACCCTGTATAGTTTCTCTGGTGAGGTTGATCCCGAGCGCGCGGATGCGCGCGACTAACGGCGACGCCGCGGCATCCGACAACTACAAGTGGACGGCGCTGTCCAACGTGACGCTCGGCGTGCTGCTCGCGACGCTCGACGGCTCGATCACGCTGATCGCGATGCCCGACATCTTCCGCGGCATCCACCTCGACCCGCTGGTGGCGGCCAACAGCTTCTACCTGCTGTGGATGATCCTCGGCTTCCTCGTCGTCACGAGCGTCCTGATCGTCAGCCTCGGCCGCCTCGGCGACATGTATGGCCGTGTCCGGATGTACAACCTCGGCTTTGTCGTCTACACCGTCGCGTCGCTGATCCTGACCGTCGACTGGCTCACCGGCCACGCAGGGGCCCTCTACCTGATCGGCTTCCGCGTCGTCCAGGGGGTAGGCGCCGCGATGCTGCTGGCGAACTCGTCGGCGATCATTGCCGACGCCTTTCCCGCCACACAGCGCGGGCTGGCGCTCGGCATCGTCAACATCGTCGGCGTTAGCGGCGTGTTCGTCGGCCTCGTTCTCGGCGGCCTGCTCGCGCCGATCGACTGGCGGCTCGTCTTCCTGATCTCCGTCCCGATTGGACTGCTCGGAACCGTTTGGGCCTACCTCAAGCTCGAGGAGCGCAGCACGCCGCGCCGCGCACGAATCGATTGGTGGGGCAATGCGACGTTCGCACTCGGCCTGATCCTCGTGATGGTGTCGGTGACCTACGGGATCCGGCCCTATGGCGCTGAAGCCACCGGCTGGACGAGTCCACGCGTGCTTGAGCTGCTCGGTGGTGGCGTCGCATGCCTGGTCGCGTTCGCCGTGATCGAGAGCCGCGTCGAGGAGCCGATGTTCCGCCTGCCGCTGTTTCGCAGCCGCGCGTTCACGTTCGGCACGATCTCGACGTTCCTCTCGGCGATCGCCCGCGGCGGCCTGATGTTCATGCTGATCATCTGGCTGCAGGGCATCTGGCTGCCTCAGCACGGCTACAGCTTCACCGACACGCCGCTGTGGGCGGGGATCTACATGCTCCCGCTGACGCTCGGGATGCTCTCGTCCGCGCCGCTGTCGGGTTACCTCTCCGATCGCTTCGGCGCGCGTCCGTTCGCGACCGCCGGAATGCTCGGGGCGGCGGCGAGCTTCGTCATGCTCGCGCTGCTACCGACCGACTTCGCCTACCCGCTGTTCGCGCTGGCGCTGGCGCTGATCGGCATCTCGATGGGGCTCTTCGCCTCGCCGAACCGGGCGGCGGTGATGAACAGCCTGCCGCCGGAGGATCGCGGTGCCGGCGGTGCGATGAACATGACCTTCCAGAACTCGGCGCAGGTGCTGTCGATCGGCGTGTTCTTCACGCTGATGATCCTGGGCCTCTCCTCCGGTCTTCCGCAGACGCTGTCCGCCGGACTGCACGCGCACGGGGTCAGCACCGCGGACGCCACGCGGATCGCTCACCTGCCGCCCGTCTCGGTCCTGTTCTCTGCCTTCCTCGGCTACAACCCGATCCAACACCTGATTGGAGCGCACGTTCTCGCGGGGCTTTCGGCGCACAACCGCGCGATACTCATCGGGCGATCGTTCTTCCCCCACCTGATCTCGGCGCCCTTCCGCAGCGGTCTGCACGAGGCGTTCGTGTTCTCGATCATCGCCTGCCTCGTGGCGGCGGCCGCCTCCCTGATGCGCGGCGGGGCCTACGTCCATCAGACCCAGGCGTCGCGCCGCGAGCGCGATCGCGTCGCGACGACCCGGGGCGGCGCTTGACCTAAGCGAACGACCCGCCGAGCGCTGCGGCGATCGCTTGACCAACCAAGCGCTGATCGACTACGGTGGTTTCGTGGCCTGGAAGGTCAATTTCGCTCGCGATCAACCTTGGCCATACGCGCGAGCGCGCCGATTTTGACCGCCTCGCGCGCCTTCGCGGCCGTCGACCTCGGCGCTGAGAGCGGCCGCGTTGTCCTCGGTCGTTTCGATGGCCGCTCGATGGAGCTCGAGGTCTCGCACCGCTTCACAAACCGGTCGGTGCGCCTCCCTGACGGGCTGCACTGGAACCTCCTGAGCCTGCTCTCGGACACGCTCGAGGGTCTCGCCCGCGCCTCGGCGGTCGCGCCGCTGAGCGGAATCGGCGTCGACGCCTGGGGTATTGACTACGCCCTGCTGGACAGCTCCTCGCGGGTGCTCGGACTGCCGTTCCACTACCGCGACGAGCGGACGCAGGGGATGGTCGAGCGCGTCCACGAGCGGGTCAGCCGGCAGGAGCTCTACTCCGTCACGGGCATCCAGACGATGCCGATCAACACGATCTTTCAGCTGATGGCCGACGCCGAGCGGCCCGCGACTCAGATCGCGGAGCGGCTCGGCTTGGTGCCCGATCTCTTCGGCCTCTGGCTGACCGGAGTGCTCGCCAACGAGGTCACCGCCGCGTCGACGACCGGCCTGCTGGACGCTCGCACCGGCGGCTGGGCACGCGGGATCATCGAGCGCCTCGGCTTTCCGGCGCGCCCCTTTTCGGGCGATCCGGTCCCGCCGGGCACCCTCCTCGGCCCGGTACTCGCACGCCACGCCGACGTAGCGCTTGGGGCGGCCGGCGTCCCGGTCTGGACGGTCGCGGCGCACGACACCGCCTCGGCGTTCGTCGCCACGCCGATGCGCAGCCCGCACGCTGCGGTGCTGTCCTCCGGAACCTGGTCGCTGCTCGGAACGGAGGTCGCCGGACCACGGCTGGGCGCAGACGCGGCGTCGCTCAATCTGACCAACGAGCGCGGCGTGGACGGGACGATCCGACTGTTGCGCAACGTCATGGGGCTCTGGTTGTTGCAGGAGTGCCGCCGCTGCTGGCGCTCCGCCGGTGCCCCCTCGGACTACGACGAGCTGCACGCCCTCGCGGCGGCGGCACGAGTCGATGTCCCGCTGTTCGACCCCGACGAGGAGTCGCTCCTGCGTCCCGGTGACATGCCGGGCCGCATCGAGACGCTGTGCCGCGCCCAAGGCCAGGCCGCCCCTGACGGCGCCGGCGAGACGGTGCGCTCGATCTTCCTCTCGCTCGCGTGCAAGTACCGGCTGGTCCTCGAGCGCCTCCAGCTTGTCGTCGGCCACCGTTTCGCGGTCATCCACGTCGTCGGCGGCGGTGCCCGTAACGAGCTCCTCTGCCAGATGACAGCCGATCTGACCGGGCTTCCTGTGATCGCCGGGCCGGAGGAGGCCACGGCGCTCGGGAACGTGCTCGTCCAGGCGCGAGCGGCGGGTGAGCTCGGCGGCACGCTCGACGAGCTCCGCGATGTCGCTGCCGCCTCGACCGCGACCGTCGCCTACGAGCCGGCGGGTGGCCCTGATGCTGATGAGCTCTACTTTAGATTCCTCGCCGTGACCGGCCTCGGCGAGGAGCATCCACAGCCGGTGGTGAGCCAATGACCGATTCCTCTGCATATGACGAGACGGTCCGTCGCCTGCGCGACGGCGGCCACGACGTCGACGCCGTCGAGCGCGCGCTTGCGGCATTCGACGTCGAGACCCCGTCGTGGGGCTACGGCGACTCGGGCACCCGCTTCGGCACGTTCCGCCAGCCAGCCTGCCCGCGCAACGTCTTCGAGCGCCTCGACGACGCCGCCGAGGTCCACCGACTGACCGGGTCCGCCGGCGCCGTCGCACTCCACATCCCCTGGGATCGGGTCGACGACTATGCCGCGCTCCGCCGCCACGCGAGCGACCTCGGCCTGCGGATCGGCGCGGTCAACCCGAACCTCTTCCAGGACTCCGACTACAAGTTCGGCTCGATCGCCAACGCCGACCCGACGATCCGGCGCAAGGCAATCGAGCACCTCGTGGACTGCATCGCGGTCGCGACCGAGCTCGGCTCGACAGCCCAGTCGCTCTGGCTCGGCGACGGCACCAACTACCCGGGCCAGGACGATCTCGCGGCGCGACATCGGCGGCTGATCGACTCACTGACGGAGGTCTACGCGGCGCTGCCGGCCGAGCAGGAGTACCTCGTCGAATACAAATTCTTCGAGCCCGCGTTCTACGCCACCGACATCGCCGACTGGGGCTCGGCGCTGCTGATCTGCCAGGCGCTCGGCGACCGCGCGAGGGTCCTTGTCGACATGGGTCACCACGCGCAGGGGACGAACATCGAGCAGATCGTCGCGCTGCTGTCGGGACAGGACCGCCTCGGCGGCTTCCACTTCAACGATCGCAAGTACGCCGACGACGACCTGATCCTCGGCTCGGTCAACCCGTTTGCCCTCTACCTGGTCTTCTGTGAGCTGCTCGGTACAGGACGCCCGTTGCCGCGCCTGACGATCGACCAGTCCCACAACGTCGAGGAGAAGGTCGAGGCGATGGTGCTCAGCATCGTCATCCTCCAGGAGACATACGCCAAGGCACTGCTCGTCGATCGCACCGCGCTGCACACGGCACAGCTGGCCGGCGACGTTCTCGGCGGCCACGAGGAGCTGCTGGCGGCGTACGCCACCGACGTGCGGCCGCTGTGCGCGAAGGTCCGGGCGCAGCGCGGCGCCGCGGAAGACCCGATTGGCACGTTGCGCTCGTCGGGCTACGTGGCGCGCATCGCCGCCGAGCGCTCGGGCGGCGTCAGCGCCGACGCGCCGGCCGGCTACGCGCGCTAGTCGCAGCCTGTCTCAAGCCCGCGCCGGCGGTCAGCGGTTGCTGCTTACGGCGGGGAGGCGCCGGTGGCGACGTCCTTGGCGCCGATGATCCGCACCGTCGTCCCGGACCGTTCGAGCGTGGCCGCCTGTTCCGTCGAGATGTAGATCGCGAGCACGGTCCTGATGTCCGACAGCGGCGCGATCGCGCTGAGCCCGCGCACATCGAGCTTCGAGCCGTCGATCAACAGCACCGCGTCGCGAGCGTGCGCGATCATCTTGCGCTTGACGTCGGCCTCGAGCGGATCGGCGTCGGTCAGCGTGTCGCCGTCGACGACGCCCTTGACGCTGAGGAACAGCCGGTCCGCGTAATGCTCGGTGACCGTCCGCGTGGCGCCGGCGCCGACGAACGAGCGCGTGAGCGCCCGCAACGTGCCACCGACCCCGATCAGCTCCACGTTCGGTCCGGCCTCCGTCGAGATCAGCGTCATGATCGGGAGGCTGTTGGTCAGCACGGTCGCGGCGATGCCCGCGTCGATGATGCGCCTCGCCACGAAGTGACTCGTCGTCGACGAGTCGAGGAAGACGGTCTCGTGCGGATTGAGCAGCTGCGCGGCGGCGCTTGCCAGCAGCTGCTTGGCGTCCGTGTCCACCTTGATGCGCCGGTCGAAGGAGTCCTCGTGCGCCGTGAGTGTCGGCAGGACCGCGCCGCCGTGCGTGCGGCGCGCCAGGCCGCGGCGCTCGAGCTCATGCAGATCCCGCCGCGCGGTCATTGCGGACACGTTGAAGCGCGACTCGACCTGCGCGACGCTCACGGCGCCGGTCGCCAGCAGCATGTCGGCGATCGATCGCCGCCGGTCCTCGGGAATCGCCGCTGGTTCGGACATGTCGTGGGCGATATAGGCGCGGTCTTCGTCCATCGTGGGCGTTGCGTCGTGATCGGCGCGCCGGATGAGCGCTCCTGTTCGCTCGACAGTGTAGATGCCCGCCGCGGCCGCACCCGTCCGCGGGCCGGCAGGCTGGTCACGAGGCCCTCTGGCGGCCCAGGGCGAGCTGCTGCGTCCTAACGCCGCATCGCATCGCAATGTTCGGATATGATCGCGCCGCGTGTTGGCTCACTGCGATCCAACCAATCTGCGCGGTCGAATCTGTCCGGGGTCGTTCTCGGACGGGTTTCGTCGTGTCGGTGCGGCCGGATTGCCCGTTGATGGGGAGAGGGTGCTGCCGGGTCTTGGGAAGGTCCCGGCGGGATGTTGGCGGAGTGGCAGTCGTGCCGTGAGGCGCTTCGTGCCCGCGCCGCCCAGTTGTGCCAGCCGTGGCCGGGCGGGTGTCCTCGGACGCCCGCGACCACGGAGTTGTGTCCTCATCCAGTCGGCTCTCGCGCTGCATTTCGTCTCATCCGCTCGGCCGTTGAAGGCCCGTGGCGGTCGAACGGCCCTGCGCTGAGTCGGCCAGGGAATCCATACAGTTCTCCGAAAGGATCAGGTCATGAAGTTTCGCGTGAGCAAACGCGCACTAGTGCTGGTCGGGGCGGTGCTCTGCCTCGTCGGCACCTCGGTAGGCGTCGCGTATGCGACGGCGGCACCGGCGTCGGGTCTCAAGGTCTACGTCATCCCGAAGAACCTGGGCAACTCCTACTTCACGACGGCTGACAGCGTCGCGTCCGGCGGCGTTTGCGCCGTCGCCAACACGTTGATGGAGACGTCCTGCACCGAGAACAGCGGTGCTGCGGCGACTCCTGCCGATCAGATCCCGGCCATCCAGGCCGCGATCGCCGACGGCGCACAGGTCCTCATCGTCTCCGCCACCGATCCGGCAGCGCTCTGCCCGACGCTGATGGGCGCGATGCAAAAGGGCATCACGGTCGTGACCTACGACTCGGACGCCCCGGCGTGTCGCTCGATCTACGTCGAGGACGCTCTCACGTCCCAGGTCGGTACCAGCGAAGTCGACATCATCGCCAAGGAGATCCACGACAAGGGTCAGATCGCGATCGAGTCGGCTGCTCAGACGGCGACGAACCAGAATGCCTGGATCGGCTTCATGCACAAGGAGCTGAAGAAGTACCCGAAGATCAAGCTGGTGGCGACCGTGTACGGCAACGACGTTCCGACCACGGCGACCCAGGTTGCACAGGGCCTGCTCCAGAAGTACCCGAAGCTCAAGGGGATCATCTCCCCGACGACGGTCGGCATCCTCGCGGCCGCCCAGGTGGTTGACGCAGCCCACAAGAAGGGCAAGGTCATCGTGACCGGTCTCGGTACCCCGGACGCGATGAAGCAGTACGTGCTGAACGGCACGTGCCCCGAGTTCGAGCTGTGGGATCCGGCGCACGTCGGCGACGTCGCGATGTATGCGGCGGCCGATCTGGCGTCAAAGGCGATCACCGGCGCGACGGGTGAGTCGTTCAAGGCCGGCTCGCTGGGGACGTTCAAGATCCTCGCTGACAACACGGTGCTGACCGGTCCGCCCTACGTGTTCAGCAAGGCAAACGTCGGGAAGTTCAACTTCTAAACCAGCTACCTCTCTGCTGTACTAGGAAGCGAATAGGGAGTACGGGCAACGGGCCGCCGGCAAATCGCCGGCGGCCCGCTCGCCCTGATGTCCTGCTGGCGGACGGTCGCGACGTGCGCCAGCCGGCGTCTACCGACGCATTGGGGCAGGCGGAGCCGGCGGGCGCATCGCTTGTCGTCAACCAATAAAACTGCGAGACACGTGCAAGACGGCAAGGACCAGGACAGCGACGCGAGCGCGGCCGACAGCGAAAAACCGCAGGCGCAGCGAGACCATGACCGGGACGACGGCGAGCCGGTCCTCAGCCTACGCAACGCCACGAAGGCGTTTGGCGCCGTCCACGCGCTCGAGGACGTGTCGATCGACCTCTACAGCGGCGAGGTCCATGCACTCGTCGGCGAGAACGGCGCGGGCAAGTCGACACTGGTCAAGATCGTCGGCGGCGTCCATCAACCCGACCGCGGCACGCTGCGCATCAGCGGGCGCGACGTCATCCTCGCCGGTCCGGCAAACGCTCGCGATGTCGGTATCGCCATCATCTACCAGGAGCCGACGCTGTTCCCCGACCTGTCGGTCGCCGAGAACGTGTTCATCGGCCGCCAGCCGCTGCACGGCGGCGGCCGGATCGACCACCGGGCGATGCAGACGCGCGCCCGCGCCCTGTTTGAACAATTGGGAGTGCACGTCGACCCGGACCGCGTCGCGCGCGGCCTGTCGATCGCCGAGCAGCAGATAGTCGAGATCGCCAAGGCACTCTCGCTTGACGCCAAGGTCGTGGTGATGGACGAGCCGACCGCCGCGCTGTCAGCCCACGAGGTGGCGCGGTTGTTCGGAGTCGTCGAGAGCCTGCGCGAGCACGGCGCCGCGATCGTCTTCATCTCGCACCGCCTCGAGGAGGTCTTCGCGATCAGCCAGCGAGTCACCGTGCTGCGAGACGGACGCCTCGTGCTGTCGCAACTGCTCGCGGGCTTGACGGCACGTGACCTCGTACGCGCGATGGTCGGCCGCGACCTCGCTGAACGCGAGCATCAACACCACGAGCCCGGCGACGTGGTCCTGCGCGTTGAGCAGCTCGTGCGGGCCGGCACCTTCGATGACATCTCATTCGAGGTGGGCTCGGGCGAGATCGTCGCGCTGGCAGGGCTTGTCGGCGCCGGGCGCAGTGAGGTGGCGCGCGCGGTGTTTGGGATCGATCCCTACGACTCTGGGAGCGTCCACGTCTCCGACCAGCCGATCCGCGGCCGCTCGCCGGCCGCAGCGATGGCGGCCGGCGTCGCGTTCGTGCCCGAGGACCGCCGGCAGCAGGGCCTCGTGATGGACATGTCGATCGCGGAGAATGTCGCGCTCGCCTCGCTGCGTCGGCTGAGCCACTTCGGGCTGATCACCGGCGGAGTCGAGCAGCGCTTCGCCTCCGAGTGGGCCGCACGGCTACAGCTGAAATATGGCCGGCTCAGCAACCCCGTGACCTCGCTTTCCGGCGGCAATCAGCAGAAGGTCGTGCTTGCGAAGTGGCTGAGTCGCACGCCGTCGCTGATCATCGTCGATGAGCCGACGCGCGGTATCGACGTGGCGACCAAGGCCGAGGTGCATCGCATTCTCGTCGAGCTGGCGCGCAGCGGCGTCGCCGTGCTCGTGATCTCCTCGGAGCTGCCGGAGGTGCTTGCCCTGGCCGATCGGATCCTCGTCATGCGCGAAGGCCGGATCGTCGCCGAGGTTGTACGCGAAGACGCCTCGGAGGAGAAGATCATCGCCGCGGCAACCGGCCAGGCCGATGTACCGGCCCCGATCGAGGCAGGATCGGCGTGAGCGGCGCAACCGACGTCGCGCCGGCCAGTGACCTCGCCAGCCCGCGCCGCCTCGTCGACCTCGTG